>DATNAF010000450.1:0-4134 GCA_035572845.1 Terriglobales bacterium | reverse complement strand
TGCGGCGCGCGGAATTGCGAGATTCCTCACCGTTCGCGCCACGAGTCGCTCTATGCGCGAGGGCTCGCTAGTTGCGGGGAATCCGCGCCAAATCAGCAATGCAGAACCGATCACCAGAACAGTCACCAGGCCCAATATCGCCCGGAACGTTTTCTGGTGATTGATCATTTTCGGATCGTTACAATTTCTACAGATTATCCCCGAACGGCGAGCGCTGAACGCGTCATTTTATCCGAGGATGCCGTTGATTGTTGTAATTTTCTCGTTGTTTCGCGACCCAGTACCAGGAAGCTTTATAAAAGCGCGCCTCAGTGAGACCAATTTGAGTCGCAAGTTTTTAGTACAATGAGTGCTCCGGCTGTAGCTGCGTTCTTCTGATTCCCGTTCCTCTCTAAAGATGCTGCCTACTCCAGCATTCCTGGCCGTTTTTCTTGCCCAGCATGGGTTTTCGCAATACGTCCGCCAGCATTTCTTTGACACGACATTCAAGGGCATTTACCACGCCAATGCCTTCGATATGGCGTTGCTGATCCCGTATTTCGTGGTGCTAGTTTTGCTCGCAACTTACGGAATCCATCGGTACACGCTGGTGTATCTGTATTACAAGAATAGAAAGAACCGTACCACTGAGCCTGACCAGAAGTTCTCTGAACTGCCCCGCGTCACGGTGCAGTTGCCGATTTTCAACGAGCAGTTCGTCGTCGACCGTTTGCTGCAGGCGGTTTGCCAACTGGATTACCCGCGCGAGAAGTTGGAAATCCAGTTACTGGATGATTCAACTGACGAGACGGTCGCTGTGGCGCGTGGTCTGGTGCAACATTACTCTGCTCGGGGTTACCCGGTCACATACATCCATCGCACGAATCGCGCAGGCTTCAAGGCGGGAGCGCTTCACGAAGGGATGAAATCCGCGAGCGGAGAATTTATCGCCATCTTCGACGCCGATTTCGTTCCGTCGCCGGATTTTCTTCAGCGCACGATTCATCATTTCACCGGCGAAAATGTCGGCATGGTCCAGACTCGCTGGACACACATCAACCGCAATTATTCTTTTCTGACTGAGGTGGAAGCCATTCTGCTCGATGGCCACTTCGTGCTGGAGCATTCGGGACGGGCCCGAAGCAATGTGTTCTTCAACTTTAATGGGACCGCCGGCGTGTGGCGGCGGAGTGCAATTGAAGCTGCCGGGGGATGGGAACACGATACCCTCACTGAGGACACCGATCTTTCGTACCGCGCTCAACTCAAAGGATGGAAATTTATTTACCTGCAGGAAGTTGAGTGCCCGGCGGAACTTCCAGTTGAGATGACAGCGTTCAAGACACAACAGGCGCGCTGGGCTAAAGGTCTGATTCAGACAGGAAAGAAGATTCTGCCGCGCGTTCTCGAGAGCGATCAACCGTGGCGCGTGAAGCTGGAGTCGTGGTATCACCTGACCGCGAACCTGAGTTACCCGCTGATGGTTATTTTGTCAGTGTTGCTGCTGCCGGCCATGATCATTCGTTTTTACCAGGGCTGGTTCCAAATGCTTTACATTGACGTGCCGTTGTTCCTGGCATCGACGTTTTCGATTTCCAGTTTTTATCTGGTATCGCAGCGCGAGCTTTTCCCTAAAACATGGCCGCGGGCTTTGCTGTATCTGCCATTTCTGATGGCGCTTGGGATTGGCCTGACCGTGACCAACACGATCGCGGTGATCGAAGCGTTAGTTGGGAAGCAAACCGCGTTCGCGCGTACGCCGAAGTACCGTGTGGAATCAAAGAAAGATAAGTTCCGCGCTGCCAAGTATCGCAAGCGCCTGGGCTGGGTACCGTGGATTGAGATATTGATCGGCAGTTACTTCGCGCTTACCGTTGTTTATGCGGTGCAGAACGAAAATTATCTCACCGTCCCATTTCTGCTGCTCTTCGTAGTGGGATACTGGTACACCGGCCTGATGTCATTGCTGCAAGGTCGTTTTGCGGGACTGACGTTGAGCGCGTCCGAAAATCACTCTAAACCCTTCCCGGTTGGCGTCTGACGGAGGAAAGCTTTTACCGCAGAGATCGCAGAGAAAAGCATCGAGATCGCTGAGAACTGCAAATGACTTAGATTTTCTCTGCGAACTCTGGCTTTTCTCTGCGATCTCTGCGGTAAAAGCTTTTTGGCCTGAACAATCGTTCCCCCTCATTTGAATTTCTTTTCATTTCAGCAGCGCAGAGTTAGAATGCGTTTCGCTTTCATTGTGTTCTTGAGGAGGACCTCATGAGCTACCGTAATCTCGCTCTTTTGGTTTGCTTAGCGGCTTTGCTGGTTGTGCTCCCCAGTTGCGGAAACGGGCACAGCGGCGAGACGTACATTTTGATTTCCACAAACGTCAAAGTGCCGTATTGGCAAAGCGCGTCAGCAGGGTTCAGCCAGGCGGGCGGACGTATGGGTGTGGCCTATTCCTTCAATGGACCGGACACATATGATCCGGGCGCAGAACACACCACCTTCGAATCGATTATTCAGAAGAAGCCTTCGGGCATTCTGGTTTCAGTAGCCGACCCGGCGGTGATCAAGGATTCAATCAATGAAGCCATCGCGGCGGGGATTCCAGTAATCACCATCGATTCCGACGCGCCGGCCAGCAAACGCCTCTTTTTTATCGGCACCAATAATTATCAGGCGGGGCTCACTGGCGGAAAGCGACTGGTGCAGGAACTCAAGGGCAAAGGCACAGTCGTAGTGTTCACCATGCCCTCGCAGCCCAACCTGAATGAACGGCTTGAGGGATACAAAGCTGCGCTGGAAGATTCTCCTGGAATCAAGCTATCTCGTATTGTGGATATCAAGGGCGACCCTCGCATTGCTTACGACACCACGACCCAGATTCTCGCGAATGACAAGAAAGAACACATTGACGCGTTTGTGTGCCTCGAAGCTTTGTCGGGGAAGGAAGTTGCTGGTGTGCTGAACGACTACAAGGTCAAAAATCGCACCATCATTGCGATGGATACGGACCCTGACACGCTGCAGTGGATTCAGAAGGGCGTGATCGCGGCCACCATCTCGCAGAAGCCGTACACCATGGCCTACGTAGGGCTGATGATGCTCGACGACCTGCACCATCAGCCTCCGAAATCTCTGGACGAGGATTGGGCGCACGACAGCTTCTCGCCACTGCCTGCATTCGTCGATACCGGATCGGCGCTGGTGGACAAGAGCAATGTGGATGCATTCATCGCTGCGAGTAAATCGATTTCGGGGAAATAGAAAAGCATGATGGTGACGCGAAAGATTTTGGCCGGATTAGTCGTTTTGCTGGCTGTGTCTGCTGCTTCGAGCGCTTTAGATCGTCAGCCTGCATCCGACTACCACGCCCGGCGGGAAAAACTTGCTGCAAAACTGAATGGCGGTGTGGCCCTGGTGTTTGCGCCGCCTGAAGCTGAAGGGCCGAACGATCTTTACGGTTATCGGCCTGACGATAACTTTTATTACCTCACCGGCTGGCCAGAACCTGGAGCGGCAGTCCTGATTGCGTCAGAGCGAGGGGCGACTAACAGCAGTGCTGCGCGTCAGTACACTGAAATTCTTTTTCTGCCCAAACGAAATTTTTCGCAGGAACAATGGACTGGCGTTAAACTCGGCCCGGATGATCCAAAAGCGGCGCAGATAACTGGATTTGAACGTGTCGAGTCGCTCGACAACTTGCGCGATGAGTTGGTGAAGTTGGTTCCGGGACGAAGCTCGATCTACACCGATGTGCCTGCATCCGGCGAAGATTCCAATTCAAAAGCTCCGTTGCAATGGCTGGAGACTGCAAACGCCTTTCCGGTCGGCACCTCGTATGAAGACATCAGGCCGCTGCTGGGTTCGTTGCGTACCGTGAAGGATGCGGGCGAGATTGAACTGATTCGCAAGGCAACCGATGCTTCAGTGGCTGCGCAACTCGCGGCGATTAAAGCGATTAAACCTAGGATGACGGAGCGAGAAATTTCCGCGCTGCTGCAGTACGAATGGGGCAAACGTGGATGCGAGCGTCCGGCTTACGCGCCCATCGTGGGATCAGGCATAAATTCCACAGTGCTTCACTATTCGGATGACTCCGGAACTATTCAGAATGGCGATCTGGTGCTGATGGACGCGGCGGGCGAGTATTCGCTCTACGCT
>DATNAF010000449.1:0-4052 GCA_035572845.1 Terriglobales bacterium | reverse complement strand
CTGGGGGACGGTCAGGTGCGGTACCGGGTTGCAGTCGCGAGTCTGCAGACTCTTACAGGTAAATTCTGAATGCCAATATCCCGCGTGGAGTTGACACAGAAGTCCGGCCGCGCCCTGCCTCTGCTCACGATATCGGTTGCGCTGGCGCTGATGGCCGCATGCTCCGATAAAAGTAAAGACGCGCAGCCTGCAGTCCCAGTTCAGATTGTGCAGGTGGAAAAAACCACACTGCAGCAAAAGGTGAGCGCCGAAGCGGTGCTGTTTCCGATTGCGCAATCCGCCATCGTTCCCAAGATCAGCGCCCCGGTGCAGAAGTTTCTGGTGAATCGCGGCAGCCACGTGCGCAAAGGCCAGTTGTTGGCGGTGCTGGAGAACCGCGACCTCGCCGCTGCCGCCCAAGAAAATAAGGGTGCCTACACTCAGGCCGAAGCCACGTACGCCATCACCACCGCCGCAGACTTGCCGCAGCAGATGCAGAAAGCCGAACTGGATACCCAAGCCGCGAAACAGGCGCTCGACGCACAACAGAAAATTTACGACAGCCGTCAGCAGCTCTTCCGGGAGGGCGCGCTTCCGCGAAAGGAACTCGACCAGTCAAGCGTAGACCTGACCAATGCGCGCAATCAGTACCAGATGGCTCAGCAGCACCTCGACTCACTCAAAGGAATGGGCGAGGCGCAATTGTCGAAATCGGCAAAAGGTCAGCTTGAGTCCGCGCAGGGAAAATTCCAAGGCGCCGAAGCCCAATTGCAGTACTCGGAAATTCGCAGCCCGATTAGCGGCGTAGTTACTGAACGTCCGCTCTATCCGGGAGAGATGGCCGCTGCTGGAACGCCCCTATTGACCATCATGGACATTTCGCAGGTGGTGGCGCGGGCGCACATTCCGCAGACCGAGGCGGTGTTGCTGAAGCGCGGAGACAATGCGACGCTCAGCGCACCCGGACTCGATGAGCCGATTCCCGGCAAAGTGGTGCTGGTAAGCCCGGCGCTCGATCCCAACAGCACCACGGTTGAAATCTGGGTGCAATCAAAAAATCCCAACGAGGTGTTGCGTCCTGGTACGAGCGCTCAAATAACCATGGTCGCGCGCACGGTGAAGGACGCATTGGCAATTCCATCGGCATCGCTGCTGACCGCGCAGGATGGAACGAGCTCAGTCATGGTGGCGCAAGCTTGCCCTGGAAATACGTATGTACGCCAGTTGTGCGCATCGCAAACCACGGTAAAAGCAGGGTTCCGCGACGGCGACCGCGTGCAAATTCTTGAAGGCTTGCAAGCCGGCCAGAAGATCGTAGGCAACGGAGCCTACGGTCTTCCCGACAACAGCAAAATCACCGCCGCAGAAGCGAATAAGCCTGAGGCCGAGAACCAAAAGGAGTAGCGAGGAAAGACGGTGGAAAAGTCTCACTGGTTTGCGCGCCACTCCAAGCCGCTCATATTCCTGATCATTACGCTGGCGACGGTCGGTGCTTACCTGGCCTTCACCATCCCCGTTGCGGTTTTTCCCACCACAAATTTTCCTCGCATTCTGATTGCCGCCGACAACGGCGTCATGCCCATCGACCAGATGATGGTGACTGTCACTCGGCCCATTGAAGAAGCCGTGAACAGTGTCCCAGGACTTCAGCAGGTCCGGTCAAACACCAGCCGCGGTTCGGCCGAGATCGATTTATTTTTTGACTGGAACGTGGACATGTTCCAGACGCTGCAGTACGTCAACTCGGCCATCTCGCGGGTGCAGTCTGAGCTTCCGCCGACCGCGACTATCGTCGCCAATCGCATGACCTTTGCCAGCTTTCCGATTATTGGCTACAGCATGACGTCGGACAAAATTCCCCAAACCGAGCTCTGGCAATTGGCCACTTACGAATTAAAACCAAGGCTGAACCGGTTGGATGGCGTGGCGACCGTCATCATTCAGGGGGGCCAACAACCGGAATTTCACATCGTGCCCGATCCCGCGAAGCTGCTTGCCTCTGGGGCCACGGTCACCGACATACTGGATGCGATGCGGCGCACGAATCTGATCGACTCTCCGGGACTGTTCGAGCGCAATCACGAACTGGTGCTCGGCTTGATCAGCGGGCAGGTGCAGACTCCCGAACAGATTGCAGCGGTTGTGGTAAAGAGCACGCCAACCGGCGTTCCCGTCCGCATAGGCAATCTGGCGCAAGTCGTTCCTGGAGTGAAGCCGGTTTACACCATCATCACCGCCAATGGAAAGCCGGCGGTGTTGCTGAACGTCAACCGCCAGCCGCAATCGAACACCATGCAGGTGGCCACTGAAGTTCATAACTCGCTCGATGAGATTCGCAAAACCCTGCCGCCCGGAATCGATATTCAGCCGTTTTACGATCAGTCGCTGCTGGTGAGCCAGTCAATCAAAAGTGTGCGCGACGCGATCCTGCTGGGGCTTCTTCTGGCCTCAATTATTTTGATTGTGTTTCTGCACGATTGGGGAAGTTCGGTGGTCGCCGGATTGGTCATCCCGGTCACCATCGTGATTACTTTCATTGTGCTTAAGATCTTGGGACAGACCTTCAACTTGATGACGCTGGGCGGCCTGGCAGCTGCGGTTGGTCTGGTGATCGATGACGCTATCGTGGTTGTAGAAAACATCGTGCTGCACCGCGATGCTGGACAAGGCCGGATGCAAGCCATCCGCAGCGCGCTTGCCGAAATTACCGTGCCGCTGATCGGTTCGACTGTTACGCCGGTAGTAGTGCTGTTGCCTTTGATTTCGATCACCGGAGTCTATGGAACCTTTTTTCGTGCGCTGGCCCTGACTTTAGGGGTTGCCCTGTTTACTTCACTGGCCTTGGCCCTGACCTGGACTCCGACCCTAAGCAGCTTTTTGATCCGCAGAAGCAAGAACGAGAGCAATAGCACTGCGGAAAATGGAGCCGAAAACCAAAATCAACAGGAATCCTTCGACGCCCTGCTCGCGGCTGAGGATGCGTCGACGGGTAAGTTCTTCCGCCGCGTCATCGAGTTTCATCAACGCTGGCTACAGAGGGCGCTGGCAAAGCCGTTGTGGCTTGCGGGTCTGAGCCTGGTGCTGATCGCTGCGGCATACTTGTGCTTCCGTTTCACCGGCACCGACCTGCTGCCGGAGATGGACGAAGGCGGCTTCACCCTCGACTACTGGACTCCCGCCGGCGCATCGCTCTCCGAAACCAATCGCATGATCCTGCACATTGAGCAGATCGTAAAGTCGATTCCTGAAGTCGAGAGCACGTCACGCCGCACCGGCTCAGAACTTGGCCTGGCGGCAGTCACCGAAGCCAACCGCGGCGACATACTGGTGAAGTTAAAACAGAAGCGCAGCCGCGCCATTGACGAGGTTATGGAGGACGTTCGCCAGAAAGCCAACGCGCAAGAGCCCGCAGTGCGCACTGAATTTGTTCAAGTGTTGCAGGACATGATCGGCGACCTGACCGGCGAGCCCGAACCGGTGACCATAAAACTTTTCTCTCAGGATCCGGCGCTTCTCAGCACTTGGGCCCCAAAGATTGCGGACGCCATCAGCTATGACGAGAAGACCAAAAAGGGCGTGGAGGGCGTTGTCGATGTGCTTGATGGCCTGGAGAACACCATCAGCGGTCCGGCGGTGAATTTCCAAATCAACCCTGCAGTGGCGGCCCGCTCAGGATTCACTCCCGAAGAAATTGCCACCGACGCCTCTGCCATTGTCGAAGGCGAACCCGCCCTGGCCCCGGTGGTCTCGAACGACCGGCTTTATACCGTTCGCGTGCGTTTTCCGGAGAACGACCGTGCATCGCTCGATGCCATTGAAAACACCTTGCTCACCAGCGCAAGTGGCCACACCGCGACCCTGGGATCTTTGGCAACCGTGACCGAACTTCCGCCCCAGACCGAAATTCACCGCGAAAACCTGCAGCGCGAAGTTTCAGTCACGGCTCGAACCGAGGGCACCGATCTTGGCAGCGCTATCCAGGGTGTACAGAAAGCTGTCGAAGGGCTGCACGTTCCACCCGGTATTCGCGTGGAATATGGCGGCACTTACCAACAGCAGCAGAAATCTTTCCG
>DATNAF010000448.1:0-24417 GCA_035572845.1 Terriglobales bacterium | reverse complement strand
CGGTCGTCTGGGCTCCGCCGGAATTGATGCGAATCGTCCCGGGCGCCGGACTGCTTCCAGTGGGGATCACGGTTATATATTGGGTGGCGGCGGCATTAGGATCCGCGGCACTGGTTGCCTGTAGCACAGCGCTGGTAGGGCCGCTTACGGTTGCGGGCGGAGTATACAATCCATCGGGCGTGACGGAGCCGACGCCCGAGACAATCGACCAAGTTACGTTCTGGTTCGAGGAGCCCTTTACCCACCATGAGAGCTGAAAGCTATAACTGCCGGCTGCGACATACAAAATGGGATCGGGGAATCCTATATTTACCCCCAGCAGAGCCACTGGATAATTCACCTGAAAATTGGAGTTACTTTGGTCGGTTGCATTCACAACGGCAAATGCCGCCGGCTGGACATACGCATTCGTGGGATTAACCTGGCTCGACTTAGCATTTACCATCAAGCTGGACTCATCGACCGCCTCAAAATTGGCCAGAGTGATATGCGCGTTACTGATTTGCCCGAGTGCGCCTAAGGCCGACGGATCGCGACTCAAATCAGTATCAGCTGTAATGGCCGGACCAGTTCCGGCATCGGCCAGGATCATGCCGTACTGTTTCAGCCCGGTCAAAATCGCCTGGGCCATCGCACTGAACTTCGAAATATCGTAACTCGCTTTCAGGCGGAAGCGTGCGCCGTAAGGCGGACTGTTGGTACAGCAATTTGCAAAGTGAGGCGAAGTAGCGGGCCAGTAGACGGAGTTAGGATTTCCGTAGATGAAACCGCCTGCCAGCGTAAACCGCAGCGCATGGTGAACGGCGCCATTTTTTATTTCATCCAGATGCAGAGTGAGGGGACCCAGCGGTAAACCCGCAGCATCGGTTGCGCCACCGGTAGGAAGACCATAGCTGAGGCCGTTATAAGAGTAGCCGCTGGTGGCAGTGTAATTTACACCTTTAACCGGACGTGGAGTGAAGTAGTTGTTGTACACCTCCCAGAACTGGCAGGTGTCTTTGTTGACGGCTAGAATGTGATGGTCGGACCCATTCTGGTCAGTGACATATGTGCCCACTTCGCGCTTTAGCTCGGGAAGGAACGGCAGTAGCCAGGATCCGTTGTATCCCCCCGTATAGTAGAAGATTTCATTAGTCAGCGGAACAGTATTGTCTACCACGCTGGTTCCCCATCCGGTATCAAATCCGAGCCCGTTTGTTCCGGTGTTCGCCGCGCTCGTCCAAATTGCATTGTTTGCGTTCACGGGGAGGTTATCGATTCTCGTATTGAAAACCGAATCGTTCGGAAGCACCGGACATCCGGCCATCACGTTCTGGTTCGGAATGGATGCCGGAGCCGTATATTTTGCATGCGTGCTGTCCGTTACCGTAAGGGTGCCAGAACTTCCGGAAACCAACGAAAAGTTCACCGGACGGTTACTGCTGAGTGTAACGGTTCCGCTATCCTGCGCAACTGTTGCCGAAAAGCTTACGGTCAATCCGCCGCTGGTGATAAGGTTCTGACCCGTGCCCGTCAAAGAAACAGTATGAGGCGAGCCAGGGGCGGAGTCCACAATGGAAACGGCAGCCGTCTCCGGCCCCAAAATAGATGGCGTGAACGTAACCGTAATGCTACAGCTGCCGCCTGATGGCACCACGGTGCCGCAATTTTGCGCGATGCTAAAATCGGACGCGTTGGGCCCCGTTGTTGTAATAGTAGCGAGTGACAGAAATGCGGTTCCGGTGTTCCTTAACGTAATTGTTTGCTGTAATCTCTGACCAAGGGCCTGCTTACCCCAATCCAGAGGTTTGCTTAGCGCAACTTGCGGTGCAGCTAGGATGGATACGCTTCCGTTCGTCGCTCCGGCCAGGGTGGTTGCTGTTCGCACTTGAGATATTGTCAGAGGCACGGTGCTCGGAGGTACTATCCACGTTTCCTTCCAACTTGTACCGTCGATACTTCTGTATTCAGCCTGATAGCTAGAGCCAGGGGCGCCTGTCGAGGAAGGAACCAAAACCATCGTGAAATTGCCATTCGCGATTGGGGCCGTCGCTTGCAGCAGGTTGGTGGCTCCTGGAAAATTCCACGTGACCGTTACTGAGCCTGCGAAGGGCTTTCCATTGATCGAGACCGTATCCACAATGGACGTCAATGCCTGTTGGGAATGACCCATTCCATGAGCAATGGTGAGAAGAAAGATTGTAAATATCGATTTTGCCTTGCTCGGCACGAACGGGTCTCCCATGAAAAGTGCAGGATGCCAGATACTGTTTCTCACTCGTTTCCTTGGGAACCTACACGTACGTGTTGCTCCATGTTGGGGTGAGCCGGACAACAACCACGGGTACCTGTAAAAGCACTCGACGATGCATGCTCAAAGCTCGGACGCCCAGCGGCATTCCGAGGCAATCGAGCCGGGCGTATTGACGATGTTCGGGTCAAAGCGCGGGGCAATTGTGAAATGCCGATAATGGCCGGAGTGCCAGGAAATAAATAGCTTGTTCATGTCTCTGAGCCAGAGTGTTAGTTAATCGCTGCATTCTCATACCTTTAATGAAACCGCCACAACGCGACGGAACTTACCGGGCGAGACGTGCCGTGAATCAGCGTGGTGCCGGATTGACCGCGATTGCCTCGATTCGGCGGCGGCCTATTCCGTGGCTGATTTCAACAGGTCATTACAGGGACGTCGTCGGAGTAAGATGTATCGGACCTTCAGATCACTTTGGGGTCCGGCCGCTCGCTCGTCGAGCCCTGTACCTTCAAAGGAGAAATGATTGCCAGGACGGTTCGTACGAATCGATTATGCTTGTTGTGAAATGGGGGCAGTTGGGGCAGGGTCGGGGAGATGATTGTGAGAGCGGTGAGTACCGGCGGGGTAGGGTCAACGGCATACTGAGGCGGCGAATGGGGAAGCATTTGCACAGGTACGCGCACTTGAGCCGTCAAGTGATCAAGCTGCAGCCGCTTCCGCCTCCGGGCAACGAGCCTCTTTCTGTAGTGCTGCGGTGAGACCGTTTTCATTTGGATGTCTTCCACATCCAATCTATAGATTGACAGGACCGGAAGCCAACTGTATGGCGCATGATTGATCATGATCGTTGCGGGAGTTACCGGACGCGACGGCAGGCGACAGACATCACTGACCAGAATGGCTGCGGAAATACCCGCGGCGCAAATACCGGTGAGCGCTCGTACATTTGGGCGCTTTCCGAACGCAACTGTCCGGACCTTCTTTGTTGCTCTGATGGAACCGAACCTTCGCTTAACGATCGCGAGCAGCCATGGGAAGCTTAATCTGTGACCGCGAATCCATCGGTCATAAAGCGTCTGCAATGCGACCTCGAAGTCCATGAGCCGGATGCTTTGCCTTCCTCCGATTCGCAACGTGTGCGAAGCGGAACTCAGGAATTCTAACGTTTGCGCTATCCCCATCTCGCACGCTTGTCGCTCTAACTCTGCCCCAAGCCCATCGTAGATTTCGGCCTCCTCCCCTTCGGCGAGCCCACACCACCATCCTGGCCGAAGTTTTAGATAAAGTTTGTCACATTCGATATCGCACAGAAGGATACCGATGGGTTCAGGTGCGCGGCCTGGCAGATGCGCGCTTAACAACACCCATTCTCCCCTGGCCGTGATCATCTCAGGCGTTCCTCTCGTGTAAGGAGTGCCTCCAAGGAAGTGGGCTTATCAATAAAGTTAATAAGATCGCTCCACCACTTTGAGCACGAGCTACTTTCAACTATAATGTCTATCTATCTATGGACTTATTCGCCATCGGACGATTCTGTGGTTTCTGGGATTACACCCAGCTGCCCGAACGGTTTTACCTGGTGTACCGTCACATCACATCGCCGCGTTCGACTTCGTGCATCACTTTGGCGATCGGGCTTCGGACCGGCATGTGGCTCACTCCCACGACCCCCAAGAGCCATTTCTGCTTTCATCGTATTGACGTAACGTTTTCGCAATGATCTGACAATAAGGGCCATCGTCGGCGAGCAAAACGTTGCTTGGCCGGACTGTCCCGGACCGACGAGGGCACTTTCACCGTACGATGCGGCTTTCTAACAAAACTCCTACCAGAACTACAACCACTGAAACACAAATGAGCGATAGCCATCGCGGGTGTCGCTCGCCAACTATTCGGCCGCACAGCACCCGCTTATGACAAATGCTAATTGCGAGGTCGCTTCGTATCTTGGTACAAAAAAGTCTTCAGCACGGAGCCACACTTCTTCGATTCGCTGAGTGCCCATGCTGGTAATTCACCGGGCGGGTTATTCGGTTGTTCTTCAACAGAGGAGTTTCGCTTTCGCCAGCCCACAAATCTCTACTCCAGTCGTGCCTTTTAAGTCGAGTATGTGCGGCTTCGTATCGCCCCCACAGTGTTTTACGCGTCTGGGTCGTCACATGGGACTACCGCTTTTATAAAACGGATAGAACAGCACCAAGCATTGTGAGTATATGGTGCAGAATTATTGGTGGTAGCACTTAGAGAGCTCCTCGTCATTCCATGTAGTAAGTCATCACTGGTAACATGTACTGACAGTTGCTGCCGCGTGGTAATAGCTTATGGACTCGAGATCAGAAGGGCCATTTGGAAATAGATAAAAGCAGTAAGATATGATGAAAAATGATGGGTGGAAGCATGACTATGTTCTCCTTGTGTAGAATGTTTGGCCGCATCCTCGTGACCGCCCCGTGCGCTATGTTGCAGATAGACACACGTATGGTGTTACTAACGGCTGCGACAGGCCGTGCGCAGTGCGTTTTTCGCGTTAATTAAGTTGGCTCCCGAAGGGCGATCTGCTTAGCAGAGCCAGGGGCACAAGTACTTCTAACTAGCCGGCCCTAGTTGTATCTTCTGAGGGGCGTAGTATTAAGTGCGATTGGTAGAAGGTGCTAATAGATGGCTATGCGGATAGATCGGCATCTATCCGCATACTGTAGAGCCTACAGGAATAATGTCTGTTGGACGAGGGGAAGCTCTCGTCATATTTACCAGGCGAGGTAAAAAGTGCCGGTCATTTTCCCGAGGTGGCCTAACGGGTATAGGATCAAGACGCTCCCATTGATCCGATGCGTTGATGCTTACTGCCCGTCAGGAAGGGACCATTATAAGAAGCGGTACCCCGAAGTAACGAGGCAACCTGGCAAGCCAGGCTTACACGCAATCACAATAAAGGGATGCCCAAACTTTGAAGAAACAAGGCGTTTTCTTCGATTTCTTCTTCAGTCACCGGATCTGGTCTGGGAACAGAAACGGCCAGCGCTCCGTATTCGTGGATCCACCAGCTGAGAAACCCACTTTCCTCATCATCGCTGCGCAGCACCGCGAGGGCGACCACAAGCCGACGGCATTCCTCGCAAGTGATCGATGGCGTTTTTCTTCGAGCGTTGGGTCTGTCTGTGGGACCGTGAGATGGGAGAAACTCTCCCTTTTTCGAATTGATTGTCGTACGAGACGAAGGCGACCGCTGCCGTTTGGCGAAGGCCCAAGTTGCGTATTTATCCAGCAAGTCGCTCAAAAAGTCTCGCTCTTCGCGATCCGTGCGTAAGACGTCAAGAGTAGTTTGCAGCAGGGCGAATTCTGCGGAGCTGACTGCTCCGAAGTCTACATCGAAATGGATGTGCATTGTTTTTCTCCTTAAAGCTTTGGGTCTGCTATGCCGACCACGTCCCAGTCATCCTTTGATGCAAAAGGGCAGGAGGTTCCGCGATCCACGAAGTTCCTCCCGCACACGAGGCTCGCAAACGTTGCTGTCCGGCAAGCGAAAAAAAGACACGTAACCATATGAAAAAATAGAGAAAAGTTTTTGTTGGATTGTTGTGACCGCTTTGAGGATGTCCGGTTTCTAGTTGAAACCGGGGACTCTAAAACGAAATCAGCCGGCACTGGCGTGGCGCACCGGAATGCTTCTGACGACAGCGAGTTCGAGTTCTTTAACCAGGATAGGCAACTCTCGATAGCCTTGGACGCGGTTCCACCGGGACTCAGCCCATAGCAGAGCACTGGCGATCCAGCGCAAATACTGAGCGCCACCATACCAGCGCTTCACCTTGCGGCAAACCGTCTCCACGATCGAGAAGGCGGATTCGATCATGTTGGTAGAGGGCCAAGTTGGCGCGCAGCTTCGCCGGAATACGGAGCCGCTGCATGGTGAGCGTTTCCTCCATTCCTTCCTCCGGGCTGCGCGGCACGACAGCACCCGTGGTACGCCGTGGGCCTTACGGTTTCCCGTCAATAAGGTAAAACGGGGCCGACAATTGCATCAGCCAGCTTGCAAACAGCGGCTGGCTCCGGCCTCACCAGTGAAAAGTCCTACCCGGCACAATCCCGGCTTCATGACACTAACGTTTTGTCACTCATCTGTCGAGCACGAGTTGGCGTTCGGTGGGGACACGCTCGGCCTCTGTAGCAGGCTTTCTCCCTAAAAAACAACGAAACTTGCTATATTGGCTGTTTAAGAGTAAGTTCTTAAATGATCACCGAAGATCCCTACGAGAAGGGCTGTTCATTTTGACTGCTAAGGTTGAACAGGCTTTAAGGGCAGCCAAATACGCGTCCTTTGCAGATGCAAGGCTGCCCCATTTCGGGTATAGGTTACTGAAGAAGTGCCGCGATGCACCGGGGTTTTCCCGGTCGGATTTGGCTGAGATAGCCCTACATGGTGAACATCAAGCTTTTCCCAAACGGAAATCGCCTCTGCGCTCTGATCGGACCCGAGTTGCAAACTGGACTGGCCGGTTTCGGCAAAACGCCAGCGGAAGCATTGCGCGACCTCGCGCATGTAATCGAAACTCATCGGTTCGACTTTTCGAAAGCCGAAGCCGACCGGGCGAAACCGAAGCTTGAAATCGTGAAGTAACGCCGACCCAGGCGTGTTTACCGGCCGGTCGTTCTTTCCTCATTGCGTTTCGTGTTGCTCGACCACCCTCGGTGTCCGCTCCTTCCGGCATTCATAACCCTTGTTTATTGCGCATTGATCTTTCCCCCTTGAAGCGATAAGCACCTGTCCTTGTGTTGACTCAAACAACCCTGTCCCTTAATTCTCTGGCTCCCGTGTGCCCGAGGGACGCAGAGAAGGGGTCAAACTTTAGTCTCAATCGGCGGCAACTGGCGAACTCTGTTCTCGAAGGTCCGCGGGGAAAGATGAGCACTTCTTCGTTGTCCCACCGTACGCGCACAAGCCGGTCGGTATCGCGAAAACCTTCTACAAGTACCACCGCATTTTCGGGAATCGTCGTGCAGCCAGGCTCCCCGTCGCTGTGTGGCGTATGGCCATTGTGGAGCGTGTGAGGCGGAACCGTTGGCCAACCATCATGGCATGCTCCTCCAGATAGCTTGGTAGTTAGGTGTAGTTTAGGCGCTTTCCGTTCAGTTAACAACTGGGGGATTGCGCGGTTCGTACGCCTGCGCGCGGAGGTAATTTTACCTGGTCAGTGAATCACGTAAACCGTTAAGGGCGTCTCGTGCGGCATCAATGGTCTTCGCGGCCCGATCCGAAATCTCCAATTGGTAGATGCAGACGCAGGAGGGCCTGGCTACCGGAGTCAGGTACTTTCGAGTCAGCGCGACAACCTCCGTTGTAAAGTGATTCGAACGAGGTGATGATCGCAGTGAATTCGAATTGGCAAGCTTTACCGCATACCCCTCGTCAAGATTGGCTGAGAGGATTGGGAGCAGCGATATACCACATGCGAATCGCACTCTATTCCAGGGAAACCGGTGCGCCGGTTACGCTTAATCGAATCGCACAGGGCGCAGAACAGCGAATGACATTTAGAAAGAAGGCTATTGTTGTGGCGGCAGAGCAGTTCTTTTCCGACAGCAAACCGTTGCCAGATGGCATGTATTTCGAGGACGGCGAGTACTGGGTCATGACCATCGAGGGTCCGCTTCGCGTCTCGCCTGGGGACTGGATCATTACAGGCGTGAACGGCGAGAAATACCCGTGCAAGCCGGATATCTTTAAGCAGACGTACGAACCGGAACTGCGCTTGGATTGATCGAATCCGCTTCCCGCACGCCATCACGGTGCCGCTTCGGAATCTGCCCGATGGTCATCGCTTCTTTGGGAGAGAGAACCGCCGTGATTTAGGCCCGCCATGCAGCCAAGCACCCCCCAGAGAAGGCCGGTTCCAATACACTTGGAGTCCGTGGTCACCACGAACTTCCGCCGCCGCAGGCAAAGCAGATTATCCGCGCGCAGGGGCGGATACCCGTTTATGGTTCACTTCCCACCCCGGCGCTTCAGTCCGGCGGTGATCCGCGGGCATCCGTAATATGGGTATTCCATGGCGATCTTCTGGATATCGCCTTGGAGATCCAGATCGTCTTCCGGCGTTTCGGCCTTCGAATCGCAACGGAAGAAACCGCCCGGCTCACATGTCCCAGATCGCACGTTCGCAACACTGCCGTTTCATGGCCCTCTTCGTCTGGCTTTGCATGTGCCGGTAGATCGCGGTCTTCCAGTCAGTACCTGCAGCATCCGCTGCTCTTCGAGTTTCCGCAAGCACCCCTTCAAAAATCGATCTCCACCGCCTGTCATCCGACCTTACGCTCCAAATGAGCCACTTTGGTCTCATCCCAGTGCCGCTTCCCCATCCCAGGAAACGCATTGCCGGTCCGTGGCGAAATTCCTTTCGCCAGCGGTGTAGCAGATTCGGGTTGAGTTGGAAAGCCCGGGTCACCTCAGCGGCCGAGGACCCATCTCCAGCTTCTGAATCGCAGCTACTTTCATTTCCCTTGTGAACTTCCGTTGAGACAATCCCATGAGTCAAATTCTCCATTTGATGATTTTTGACTCTCCAACTGGTTGTCTCGATTTAAGGGACAAGTCCAATTTCCGCCCACAGCAGTGGTGATTATCCGTGCTGGAATTCACCAGGCGGGTTGTTCCGCATTCCGCGAGCTATGAAAAGTTTCGTGGAATATCGAGGTTGGTAGATGGGGAGAGTAATACAGCGATTCCCTTATCTATGTATTTGCCTAAAAGCGCGATATGTTTAGCAGATTGCGGAGGGAATGCCTGTGACGTTCGAACAACATGAACATCGTCAAACGAATGGCGAAAAAGCGTTGATTGAAACTAGTGCTTTCAAAAAGCACCGGGCATGCGCTTGAGCGGTTTTCGTCCGTAGAGTAGCCCGGCGAAGCGCCAATCATAATCATCCATGAGTTCAACGGTCGTTGCTGCCGGATCAGGCATTCCGAGTGGCCCGTCGGATCGGCAAAACCCTAGGCGTGCCTCGAGACTGATCCGCAAAATGCGGGGAGGAGCCCAGGCTCATCTTGTAGAAGCCGAAAGCGGCGAGAATTACGTTTTAAAATCCAGCAACAATCCCCAGCACCGACGCATTCTGACGAACGAATGGCTCTCGTGTGCGATTCTGCGTTACCTGCAGATATTCGTTCCGGATACTGCGCTGATCGAATTAACACCCGAGTTCATCCGGGATAACCCGGAGCTATATATCTCAACAGGCTCAAAACGTAAGGCGATTCCACCAGGTATTCATTTCGGCTCACGGCTCTATGTCAATCCGGACCGGGCGGCGATATTCGATTTTGTGCCCGATGGCATCTTGACCAAATTGCAGAACCGGAGGGACTTTTTGGGAACTCTCGTTTTCGACAAATGGGTGGGCAACGCGGATTCGCGGCAGGCCGTTTTCTTTCGAACACGAACAGACCGAGCACCCAAAGCTGGATTGTTCGCTCAGATGATCGACCATGGGTTCGCATTCAATGGGCCGCACTGGACCTTTTGCGATTCACCGCTTCATGGCACCTATTTTCGGACGTCGGTTTACGACGAAATACGCTCGCTGGATTCTTTCCAGCCTTGGCTGGACATTGTGGAGCACTTTCCGGTGGAAGTGATCGAGCGCGCACTGAAAGAAATCCCGCCGGATTGGCTACAGGGAGATGAGCATGAGCTGGAAGCGATGCTCGAAAAATTGATTATACGGCGCTCCCGCGTATGTGCACTTATCAACGAAATACGTCACAACCGTCCGCCTGTGTTCGCCAATTGGAAACTTTCCAATCACACCTCGCTGAGTCGCTGAGAGTGGACTCGGCAATCTGTTCCTTAGGCTTCCCGAACGCACGTGATTCGAGACCAACTGCCGTTGATAAAGCCTCGACGGCTCCGAAGCGGTTTTGGAGGATCGCGACCCGCAAGTATCGATTGGGTCACATAAACTAACGCCGGGTCGGTCTTCTCATTCGGCGGTTACACCGTACCCGCAGCCAGAAGAACTCGTCAGTGAAAAACGGATGCGTTCTATTCGGCCGCCCACGAAAAGGCGCATCCTCCCAATCGCCTTGATGTCTTCAGGGAACGATCCGCCCATCATGATCCACCGGCGCACTCAAAATGCTAGAAGATCCAGCTTGAGAATTCGATTCCTGGCAGGCTACTCCTACGATAACCAATGAAGAAACTCCTACTACTACTACTCGGCATAGTGCCCCTCGCCGCCTTTTCTCAAACTGTCAAATCGAGTCCAAACCTCTTAAACAGTGGTGAAAACATCTTCACTGCCGCACCCGGGGATTTATTTTCAGCGCCCTTTGGAGCAACGGGAGACTGTAAAACAGATGATTGGCGGGCGCTGCAATTCGCACTGAGTCAGCACAAAGCTGTCTATCTTCCAAAGCCACCCGGAGGGTGCTATTTGGTCTCGAAAACGCTGACCCTTCAAGCGGGCGATTATCTCTATGGCTTCTCCGCCAATAACCCAAATCCCGGTGATCCCGGCGCAGGCGTCGTTATTCGGCTCGCCCCCAACGCCAACGTGCCGTTAATTCGGACCTATACGGCCGGGACTACTGACGGCAACGAGTATATGGCTATCGAAAATGTTGTCTTCGACGGAGCCGGGCCCTCGCAGACCCAGGAATTGCAGAACGAAGCGCTAGTAGACTTTCGGAACACGTTCATTGGCTGCTTTCTCCGCCATATTCTAATTATCAATTCTTTTGGCCCGGGCTTGTACACAGGAGATAACGGCGGGGATCTGCGGATGGACACCGTTTGGATTACAAATGCCTCAACGAGCACGTATTCGTGGATTCACAATCCCACGAAGCCCGGCTTTGGGACCCTGAATACCGACCAGGTCTTCGTAGAAAACCAATCCCTGCCTAAGGGAGGACGCTACCAGCCCATCATTTACGGGGATCCCACGAGCTATAGTCACGCGATCTTTATCAACGGCGTTCAGGTGGGCGTATTGAAAACGACACACTGCGAATCTGCGCTGACGTGCGTGGATTTTGCCTCGGTACAATCGCTAAACCTCCTCGGTATCAGCGCCACTCGGCTTGGCAATCCCACATCCTCGGACCCAACGAATCAGTATTTGATACGGATGCTGGATACAAATAGCTATCAGTTTGAATTCCACGAGGCGTCTTTCGATCAGGAAGGTAGTAATCTGAATGGATCTTCATTTCCTAACGCGCGAGTGTTTGGGCTGGCGGCGGGACTTACGACAAATGACTGGTTCCAAACACAGCCAGGAAGGAACCTCTGGTCCGCATACACGCAAGGGGAGTTCTTCTCCCAAGGTGGCGCCCCCTATCTTGGTGAGCGTCCCATCGTCGGAAACGAATTATGGCTTCAGAAGATTGGTCAATACTCTCCCAACGGTGTCAAAATTTGGGATGAGGTCGGCGCGCCGAATGGTACGTACGCCTACGCACAGCGCGACGGCTCCAGGTTTCGTTTCGGATTCAGCCCTGGGCCGTGGGATGCCAGTGAGGAGAATCTTTTACAGATCAATTGGTATGGCCTAAACAACCCCGCGAATAACGTAGAGATGCCTGAACGGGTAATCACGGGGAGTTCGGGCAACACCGACCTAGCGGGCGAGCTGCAACTCTCTGGTGCACAAACAGCTTCTTACCAATTCAGCGGCTTCTTCTCGACCCATCCCGAGTGCTCCGTTACCCCGCAATTCGATATCGGTGCGGGCAATAGGTGGTGGGTTAGCTATGTCGGCTCAAGCTCTTTCACGGTTAACTTCGCGAACGCTGTATCGGGCTCAATCTCATATCTCTGCGTAGGCCGCCAGTAATGGCAGCCTAGGTTTCAAAGTTGGTTGCCTCTGCCGTTATGGTGCAGCCCGTATCCCATCGATGACCATGGCAGCGCTCCGCGAAGCCGCGATGGGCAGTCGGCACAATATCAGTGCGGCCAGTTCTTCGCGGCGCTGGTTGCCCTGGGACGGAATCTTCAGATTCTCAGTCAATCTTGACATGCCATTAGGCGATGTGGTTTGATCGGTCGAAGGAATAACCGGCGCCTTCGCCTAGCCGGCACCGGCGGCGATGCGGCAGAGCATCGCTAGAGCACACCCCTTGTCCAATCAGATAGGAGAAAACTTGAAAGTTGGTTACTTTTTAGCCCTCGCTCTGCTTCTCGTAGGCTCGACGAAAGCCGATAGCCTATCAGTGAGTGTTGCCACCTCACGTCCGGACATGTCGACATGGTCTTACACGGTCACGAACAACCAGCCGCTCGGTGATCCCGATTACGTGTTTGGCTTTTACGTCGCAGTCAATGCCGCATTGGATGGGATTGCAACTCCTCAAGGATGGATCGCACAAACCGACGGTTACAACTACGTATTCTGGTCCAGCACGGGATCTGCCCCTTATGGAACCGATATCGCGCCGGGGACCTCGGTGACGGGCTTTTCCGTTTCCGCCGATGCCAGCTCCGGGTTGTCGCAAGCTGCAACGTACGGCTGGAATCATGGGAGTGACGAACCAGGGCCCATCTCGTACGTCACCGTGGATGCTCCCGTAGCACCGGCATCTCCTGAGCCCTCGACGCTGCTTCTGTGTGGAATTCCGCTGATGATGTTGTTTCCGTACATCATAAAACGCAAGAGGGGTTCGCCCCGGACGAAGTTTCACAACGCCAAAGCTCCTCATGTCTACTGAGCCCGCATATCGACCCTGGTTTAGACCCGCTGCTGATGTGAGAGATGCCACAATGCCTGTTCTGCCCTCGGTGAATTGCAAAACTCACGTCTGACGCCGGCCGCTCACAAAAACATCGGCTCCATCAAGCCCTCTTGTAGGATCATTTCCGGCCACTTCGCGAAATCAATCACAGAAGCCGCTTGCAAAATTAAATGCTCGGAGGGCAAGGGTACTGCGCAATGACCGGCAATTGCGCTGTCTATGCGGCTGGAACAGCGTGCAGCGGATCCCGCATGAATCAATCGACATTCTCACGGGAGTTCGCCGAATTCGCTGAAACCGAACTGCCCCAGCGGCTGTACGAAGCACTGATCGAGGCCACGCAGAAAGATCGCCTCATCGGGCACATAGCACGTGATTCGAGCGCGATTGAATCGCGGGAACGCTTTCCAGAAAATCCTCCGCCGAAGCCGGCGCGGAAGCATTACAAGAGGGGTCCCAAACCCAAGCGCAGCACACCCGGCTCGCCGCGCAGCCGCATCGAAGAGCAGCGCCGCCTGGCGGTACCCGAGATGCTGGCCGGCTTGCCGCGCCACTGCAGCCTGGGCGTGAAGAAGAGCAGCAAAGGTCATCAGCAATACTGGCGCGGTTACAAATTACATCTGGATGTGGCCGATGGAAAAATCCCGATTACGGCCCTGCTGACCGGAGCCTGCGTACATGATTCGCAAGTGGCCGTTCCATTGATCACGTTGACTTCGCAACGCGTGACTTAGCTTGTATGACTTAATGGACGCCGCCTACGATGCCCGCCAGATCGATGCTCATAGCAGATCTCTTGGACATGTTCCGTTGATTGCGCCCAACGGCGCCACCGTCCCCATCCCCAAACGCCGGCAGGACAGCTTACGGCACTATGACAAAAGGCGCAAAATGCCCACCCGCCGAAGAACAGCGATTTGGGTTGCGAACCATGGTCGAGCGTGTGTACAGCCGCTTGAAAGACGAGTTCGGGGCGCGCTTCATCCGGGTGCGCAAGCCAGTAGAATTATGGCGCATCTGATGTTCGGCGTACTCGCCCTCACCGTCGATCAACTGCTCAAACTCACTGGCTAGCTCCGCCTTCTTCCCGAAACCAGCGCGCCGACAGCACCGCAGCCGCGGCGTGTCCAGTTTCTCCTTCACGCAAACTCGCGCCCACCTCGGGCCAGTTGCAGTAGCTCACAGCCATTCTCCTCCTGTCAACACCCCGGCCCGCCTATTTTCCGAGCATTTTGCAAGTGGGTCACAAAAGTACGAAAAAAAATATGTTCAATGTACACAGAAACTTACGCCAGGAATGTGAGCCTGCAATAGACATCGCCAGCCTAGAGTTGTGTGTGAAAGAGAGTTTGGGCCGCCGCCTATCGAAAACGCATATCGGCGGAGTGTCGAAGCGGCTCTTTTCTTTCGAACTTAGCGATTAAAAACCAACTCGAAGGAAAAACAGATATGAAACATATGATTTCAGCCACGAGCAAGAAACGAAGTATACGCAGGATTCCGAGAAAGGAGACGAGCAATACCGGAAGGTGTTATGTGCATGCATTACGGGCGGTATCAGAGCTTCAGATTGGCCGATGCTCATCATTGAGCTGTACATCGGGCCCGCTGCCCGATCGTTTTGCGCAGCGAAACGCGCTTGACATTGCTGCGGGCGTGAGTGTTGAAAATGCGGATTTCAATTCGTGGCTGCGTACTTTTGGCACTCATGCCCTCTTCTCCGCAGGAGATGCATTGTGCCCGATTTTTCCGAATCGGCCAGCGCCGGCGACAGAAGCTGAACTCGTTTCGATCGAAGCTGAATTTAACCGCCGTTACCCCGAGGCCGTGGCTATTCGTAAACATCGAAAGTGTCCGCACACCAACTTGGACCAGTTCGACACCACGACAGAGGTCCCATCGTAAGCTACCTTTTGCGCCATGATTCTACTAGGAATAATAATTCTCGTGCATGAGCTGGGCCACTTTTGGGCAGCTCTTGCGATTGGTGTCAAGGTGGAGACATTCAGCATTGGCTTTGGACCGAGGCTCTTCGGGATCAGATGCGGCAAGACCGATTTTCGCTTGTCGGCCATTCCGTTTGGTGGATACATTCGCACCATCGGCGATGAGCCCGGACGCGAAAGGGCAGCGGAGCCACGGTCCTTGCAATCGAAAGCCAGATGGCAACGCGCAGTGGTCATCATAGCTGGACCGATGATGAATGTCATGCTCGCTATCGGGATTGTAGCGGGTCTTTACATGTGCGGGTTGTCCGAACAAGTGGACACCACAGATCCGATCATCGCATCCATCAAAGTTAATTCACCGGCGGCGCAAGCAGGGCTTCAGCCCGGAGACCGCATTGTGCAATTTCACGGTAAACGAGACCCCAACTGGGATTTCGTCCTGATGCAAGAGGCGCTGAACGCAAATCATCGGATCGAGGGTATCGTCGAGCGGCATAGTCAGCGTATCCTATTCGCGATTACACCCCGCATGGACGATATGCAGGGTATTGGTATCGCAGGTTGGAGCGGTGAACAGAATGTACGGGTGGGAGCGCTAGGACAAGGCTCTCCCGCGTTAAGGGCTGGGTTGCGAACCGGAGATTTTGTATTGACCGCGAATGGAAAGCGAGTGGCTTCGCCTTCCACCATCCAAGAAGTGGTCGTCCGCTCCGGCGGTCGCCCGCTGAATTTCCAACTGATGCGCAATGGCCATCACGAAACTGTAACCGTCACTCCGGTGGCCAGCAATGACCCGAAAATGCCGTGGCGAATTGGTATCAGCTTCAAAATGCCCGCTGACGCAGCGAAGCTGGGATTGGGACCGGCCCTCGAGCAGTCGCTATCTTTGAACAAGCAAAGCGCGCTGATGGTGTTTCAATGCTTGGGAGCAATGGTTGAAAAGCGTATCTCACCAAGGTCGCTATCGGGACCGATAGGACTCGCGCAACTGTCGCGGGATGCAGCGCAGGCGGGTACCAGTACGTATCTGTCTTTCATGGCCTTAGTGAGCCTGCAGTTAGCGATATTCAATCTCTTGCCCATTCCCATTCTAGATGGAGGGACGCTGCTGATGTTGATCATCGAAATGCTGCTCCAGCGTGACATCAGCCGTCACGTGAAAGACGTAATCTTTAAAGTTGCATGCATCTTCCTGATACCGGTCGTCGTCTTTGTGATTCACAACGACATTAGTAGGCTTCTCACGAGAACCTGAGCTTGGGCAGGTTGTACTTTTGCGACTGTCGCCGCACCGCTGCTGGCACTCGGCGCTGGTCTGTCTCGTTCCGGCCAAATGCAGCCATGTTTTCTGTACGACCGCAACTATCGCGATGGCAAGATCGAGCTACTGCCCGGTCGCTCTTCCGGTGTTTTCATCCGCTTATTCAAGAGGCGTTCCGATCGGATGGTTGCGCGATGTGGAAAGGCTGAACGGAGATCTAGTAGGCGAGGTGATGGATTCACGCGAGTTCCTGTTCCGGGCGGAAAGGAATGCTCTGGCGGCGGTCAGGCCGGTACCGATGGATTTGCGGCACGGTAACTGTTTTTATTGTGGCGCGAGTGTGAAACGGGGCCGTGGACAGGTCGATCATTTGCACTCCTTGACCGAGTACCCGATTGATCTCGGCCACAATTTCGTGGTGTGAGAGAGCAGATGCAAGGGCAGGAAACGCCGCGGACGCCGCATATCGCTCATCTTGCCAAATGGAGCGAGAGAAATCGAGAGATGCGGGTGAGATCGCAACAGCCTTAAAGGATCAGCTTCCGTACGATCTCGCCTGTACGAACATTATTCTAATGGGCTTACAACCAAACCGAGGATGTGCATTGCCTGACATGGTTCCGCGGCGATGAATCGCTCGCATTGTCGCCGCTTAGTGGCGTCGATATTTCAGCAGACCAGCTTACCCGGCGATTACGCTGATCATGAGATCATCAGACACTCGCATTGAGCTTCGGCAGCCTCTTGATCCGCTTCCAGCCTTCGCCTGCATCAACCGGCTCGACTGTGATCTCGTCGAAGTAGGCATCGAGTACGGCAGCACGCTCTTGTGCCAAAGGCGGCGAACAGTAATCTTCCTCCTCCCAAATCGCGTTTCCGTCCGGCTGGGTACGAGCTTCGGTAAGCGAGTACGTCAGAGCCTTTCCAAATGGGCGCAGGTCAATGAAGGCGTTTTCTCCCAATTGAGTATGCAATTCGGCCAGCCGCTCTGGCTTCGGTTTTGCGCGAACGAGATAGTAAGCCATTCGATAGCGTACCCCTGATTACCAGCACGGGAGAAGGCTGATTACTTTGCCTGGGCCATACCGACCCAGGACTTATCGTCGCATACGCACCTTTTACCGCGCTGCTCAGAACCCGAGTAGAGTTCCTGTACATGAGGTCCTCGTTGTTATCGAACACGGCGACCTTGTTCCCGTGCACGAACGGTGTCGTGGATTGATAGCTCGTGTCATGACTCAAACGTTCTGCGGGCTAGTGCCACCCGTGAATGCCAAGGGACCCTTCATATCGCTGCCCGCAGGATCCCCCCAAAGCTGGGTAGCCGCACTTCCCCTAATGAATACGCGCGCTTTGGGGGCTGGCGCTGCCAACGCGGCGATTGCAATGGCGCTGAGCACGCTAGTCCAGCTTTGATATTTGTCGTCGAAGCAGGATTGCTCGTTGCAAACTTCCAAACTTCCCGGGGCGATGCTCTCCCGATCGTCCAGCTTTTCTGGTTCTTCAGACGGCAGTGGCAATTGACGAGTTACAACCTGCTCCGGCGCTGTGCTCTGGGCCGAAAAGTGCTCCTGCATCTGACGAACAGGAGAGAATTCCATCCCGGTCGCAACATTATGTTGATGGCAATCGCGTCTGAACTCCGCGGGAAGGCGCTTATCGAAATCTCGGCCAATGAGCCTACGATACCGTATCGTAGACTCACGGGCACCGTTTACACGAACGATAAGAAGATCCTGACCGTGCTGACGAATGAAGAGATCGCCGCGTCCAGCACCGTTCGCGTGCAGACAAAGGATCTGTTGACCTTCGGGACGGTTTTGGGTTGTATTCCCGAATCGGACGCGAAGTGGACCGTATATATTGGCGTCAAACGCAGGATGCTCATCGTATAGGGGATTGTGTGTGGGCCAGATACTCTCCAATGCGGCATTGCGTGTAGACTCTACACGGCACCTCGCCTCACACCATATTTGTTGCATGAGACCTTTCGCTGGCCCGTTACACCTTATTGACGAAATGAATCCCGGCGTCAAGCTACTGGCCAATAAGTCCTTTTGCTTCAGCCTCTACGACTTTCATCTCGAAGGGGTCTCGGTAGCGGAGCTCGCAACTGCTTACTCTTTGCCCGAGACCTGGGTTGAGGAACATATCGAGGCCGTTCGTTTGTGCCTAAAGTACCAGGTGATGGTGTCGGTCAAGCCGGAACCGAAGCATGCCGTCATTTAAGTAAGCACGACATGGCGGACGCGCCCGTCGATTGGCTCCGTTCTTGTCGTCCGAATCGTTGCTGCGAAGGCGGCGCCCGATCCAACCTAAGCCCGGCCATTCGAGTGTAAAACGCACGATAAAAGCTGGGCCTGGTAATTTCATCCAAGTGACCGCGGGGTCGATAAAGCATGTGTTAGACTCGCCTGTTTTCGAACCGCGCTACCTTTGAGGAGGGCCTTTGTTTGGCCACGAACCAACTGCACGTGCTTTCGAGTGGCGTCAATCGGCTGGACGGTGCTCGCGATTGCGGTGGGTCTCGGCTAGTATCGCTTAGGTACTTGCTGCCGAGCCGTGCCGTTTCCTGTGGATTTGCCGAATTTCCGTATCCGCCACCGTTGGCTGGTAGCGCACCCTAACCATGCTCGATTGCCTCATCCACGATTCAGTGACGTCACAAAGATAAAGAACTGCGACTCACAGTCCGCTGCATCGTTCGTAGTCAACGAGGTTCTGTGTTCCACCCGACATCGCACATGCCATCGCGTCACTATTCGCCTTTCGCATCGCATCTAGCGCTTGTGCTTCGCTGCCTTCTGCGTCGCCGCTGTTCGCATTTTCCGAAGGGCGCAGTGCATAGACTGCGGCAACGATAGCAAAGCCGGTAGCGATCCCGGCGAGTATGTAGGGGTTCACCGAAGAGCTAGTCCGGTTCCGGTTCCGATTACCGAATGCGACCGGCGCGGATTTCGGAATGACGGGAATTGCGAAAAACAGAGGTTCGGGCGCCGCGGCAGCTCGGGCCCGATATTGCGCCAGTTGCTGTTGCAGCAATGCCAGATTGCCGCCTTGGCACGATTGGGTCTTTGCGTGCCAACTCTGAGCTTCAGTCTTGTCGGCGGGAATGGCATTCCCGTTGAAATACAATCTCCGATCGCCATCATGGCGACGCACTTGCCGCCGTTAGCGGAAAACAGAATACCAATATCGGGCCAAATAGTTCTTGCGCACATTCTCCCGAGGCGGCCCGAGACTCTCTTCAACCCACGCTTCCCCCACCGAGGCCCTAAGCACAAGCGCTTCGAAGCGCTCCGCCGTAATATCAGAGAAGCTTGCGAGCGTCCAACGCCCGAAGAAGAACGCCGTCGCGCTCGGTCAATCGCGAGGAATATCGCTTGCTTATGGTCGCCCTCGCGGTGTTGCGCAGCGACGCCGATGAAAGTGGGTTTCTCAGTTGGTGGATGCAGGAATACGGTGCGCTGGCCGTTTCTGGCGAGGCACCAGACCCGGTGACTGAAGAAGAACTAGCAGAAAGAGCAATGTTTCTGCAGAGTCTTGGTATCGATCTATCCTAATTCCGCACAAGCAGGGGTTCGCCAGTCTGCCTTATTGGCATTCCGTACTGCTCTTATGTTTCACTTCGACCGCTCTGTTGTACCTGCGGTAATCCTGACAGGCCGCACACGAATGCTCGCGATTAACTCGTCAGATCAATCCGAGCGTTTGACACTGTATTCCTCCGACAGGCAGCGGGAGTGCGACCGGTAATGTTTACTCAGTGCGTGTAAATATTACGAGACCTTCCCTTCCCCAAACCTACCTTATTCATGTAACCCACATTAAGCGGATAGATGCCGATTCGATCCGCATATACTCCGCCGCGGCCGGATTGTGCCAATCGCCCTTAGGCCGTATATTTAGGCGCACGCGATCTGGAGCGGTAGTTAGAAGTACTTCTGTGCGCAGCGTTGCTGATCGAGCGATGTTGGCCACAAGATCCATTACAGCAAGAGAGTAGTTACATTGCGGCTTGTCGGTAGCCGTTAGTAATACCAGACGTGTGTCTATCTGTGCCATAACACACTAAGTCGCGAGGACTACGCGAGCGCACACACAAGGCAAGGAGAACGTATTCAAATGCTTCCATCAATTTTAGTCGGTCATATCCTATCATTCTTATCACTCTGGAACTGGCTGTAATCATTTCTCTATCGAAGCGAATGTCAGCACGGAATAAGTGACAACTGTGCCTTATTAGAACTAGGTTACTGCACCTCACAACGAGAATACTTATAAATGTTACCGCCGATCTTCTTCCACCATATACTCACAACGCTCAGCGCGATCATATCGTTTCTGTAACACGGTAGTTCGTGTCCAGCTGCAGTTTACACAAACACCCAATGTTGTACCTGCTTGTCGCTCGAGCAGTCGTTTGACCAGAAAGGGGACCCTGCAAACGAATGCATTCTGGCTGGCGAAGTAAGGCGTGAAGGACCAACCCGACACGGAATAAGAAGCCAGGCGCTCAAGTCTGAAATGGTACTTCTGTTACTTCCAGGACAGTTGGCCCAGATCGATTGATACATCAACTCAGGTTGAAAGTTTCTAGTTCTGCTCAGGTGGCGGTTTATAGTTTCACCGGGGGATGGAATATGGAATTCGGCCGGTGAAGTGGGGTCCATGCCGGAGTGCAACCCGCGAAGGAATAACTGGTTTCAAACTCATCAACTTAATGGGTTCGGTCTGGAAGTGGAAACAGGCATCGCAGCTCGCCATCGGGGAGATGCGCTCAATCTCCAACTTCAAAGTCGTTCCCCCTGCCTCGAGCTGGAGGAGTGGGGCCGATGACACCAGGTGCCGTCACATTCGTGCCGTTGAGTTCGCCGTTTGCCTCAGGTTTACTGAAACCGTCAATACTTAACCTGCAGTTCGTCGTGTGTCGGGATCGGAGGTGCGAACAATCAATGGGTGTCAAAGTCTAAATTCCGAACAGTATGTGTTCGGTCCAAGTGAAAAGCTCGTACAGCGACTAACCACCGACATAAACGATTCGAGAAAAACTCTCCGCGAGGTAGTAACTCGACAGGCTCGTCCTGCAGCCGACACGTCGCGCTCCTTACTGCACTCATTTTATCGGTGCAAGGTCGGTCCGGAATGGGCAAGCAAAGTGCCGACGGACTGAATGTGGCACTCTTCGTGACGTGAGATGCTTCAGGGCCGATTGGATTTGGACTGTTCCGCGAATTTCTTTCATTCCCGGAATCGTTGCGCCCGGAGTGCCCAGTGTTCCCGCGTGAATCTGCTCCTGGGACACGCAGTTTATGTCGAACATGGACCTGTTCACTGGGGCTCGATGTGATGGTGCCGTAATTGTTTCATACGGTTGAAGGGGGCGCATGGTACCTGCAGCCAATCCCTAACGAAACAATGACGCTGAAAATGTTCGATGATAGATGAACAGGCAGGAAAGATCATGCAACCCCTGGTCCTACAGCTACAGGCCGAATGCCTTGACCCAACGTCTCGATTCTGAAATCTTGCGCAAGGCCCAGGTCGCGGCGCGCACGCTGGCCCTGGCAGAAGCGCAGACGTGGATAGAGACAGAACTGAATGGCTACAAGAGCGGTGATTCAGCACCACCGGACCGTTTGCTGACGGGCCGGATTGTGGCGTGGAATCCCTACCACCGTTGGATACCAGTAATTTTTCAGGACTCCAGGGAAGGCGCATACCTTTCCAAGTGTTTCGTTGGCCAGCCAGTGGGTGAATTGGAAGGCTTGGTGAAGCACGGAAAGACCACGCTCCAGTTCCCATTCAGTTCGGAAACTGAACTGCGATCGATGAAAGGCTTGGACGCGCCCTTGCAGCCCACGCGCCATCTCAGCCGGTCTTCCGTGAGCGGAATCCTCGATGCGGTTCGCAACATGGTGCTTGAGTGGTGCCTGCAACTGGAAAGGAATGGCATCCTTGGCGAAGGGCTGGTCTTCAGCGGCAAAGAGAAGGAAGCATCCGCACATTCCAACTACACCATCAACTACAACACGCAGTCTCTCACTCCCAAGTCCAGCAACGTAGCCCACACGCGGTGCAAACTATGACGGTCAGCGAAAACGACAAGACAGCCATAGCTGACTTCATCCGCATGCAAAAAGAACACGGCCATGACAGGAGGATACTAGGGGCCGAAGTCCAGACCATCGAAACGCGCCTGGCATCGCCAAGCCCAAACCGTCCGGAGTTGCATGAAAGCTTGCGCACCGTTCGTAACCTACTGGAGGGTTGCGCCGGTAACTCGATAGCGTCCGGTCTGCTTTTCGAAGTCGCCAAGCTCTTGAGGTAGTTTTGGCAGCCGCGCATTTGCCGGGGTAGCTCGCACCAATTTAACGCCTACCGCACAAACTGCTGGAGGGGCAGCGCTTCGCGTGATCGCCGCGTGGATTCGTCCCGATAAACGCTATGACCTTATCGTGAAATAAGCCGGCGCGACAGAGTTGAGGAGCGGGCAGAAGTAGATCGCCGGGTCAGTTTCGATACGGCCGTTTGAACGAAGCCGTGGGAGCGGCGGACACGGCCAGCTATGCGTATTGGATCTGGCTGGAGAGGTTTTTAACCGGCACATCGCTGCGCTGAACTTGGATCAGCTTTATCCGAATCAGATCTTCACCGTAGTGATATGGGGAGAGGATAGATCGAAGTTCGGTGCGCCTGAAGAAAAATACATGGGCAAGCGGGTCTGTGTTTCTGGTGATGTGAAGGAATACCAAGGAACGCCCGAAGTGATCGCCACCGACTCTAAACAGATAGACGAACAGTGAAAATCCGGGGCTTTACGGGGGAACCGAGAATACTACCTGTAGAGTAAAGCGCGAGCAACTATCCGGGCAAGAAGTAGTTCGCTCCGCAATACTAAGCAAGCAGGACGATTTCTGACCCAATGCGGACGGTTCCTGCGGAGTTTGAACAACTCGAATCTCAATGTGTCCTCGATTCCAATGATGCAACTGAGCCGGTAAACGTTGAGACGGTATTGCCGGATGGAAACCGACGCGCGGTAAGGGGGATTTTTCGCGGATTCCGAGGCGACTGGCTCAGCATCTGCACGGCTGAACGGATTGCCTTGTCAACTGCTGCTGCCGTGCAATATAACAACGCTCTATTTATCGGCGAGGTACTTGCCTGCAGGGAAATGGATGCCGCCTGGATCATCCGAATCAAGGTGAAGCGGATGCTCACAAATCTCCAAAGCCTGATGCGGCTTCGCAGCGCCTTGCTCCGCATAAACCAGTCCATGAGAGGTCGAATCTGAGATGGACTGTATTGCGAGGCGAGAGTATCCACCGCTCGCTCACTACATAGATGAGAACTAAACAGGAGGGCTATGGCTTTGCGGCCTCGCCCTCCACCTCAACGCTCACTATAGCCGCACCTGCGTGTCGCCCTATGATCGTTTGCATAATCGTGTTCGGTGCACAACTGCTAGTAACAATCGCAGCGTTAGTTTACGAATCGGGCGAAGATGATCGCTTTAAGGGCGATAAGCTAATCTACCGCGGCTAGGAGCTTGTTCCGGCTTTGGTATCGGAATCGTTCCGTCTTGACCGAATAAGGCCCTCAATGCTCGGGGGAGGAAATTCGGCTCGCAAGACCAGGAAGTCAACCGGCTCCCATTCCCAGAGCGCGATTGCCGAGTATTTGGCGCTGCTCTTCCAAGCGAGCGAGTTGATAATCGAGGGAACTCATTCTGTCGGCAATGTCTCCTTTACGTTTTTCGCCCGCTTTTGCAACGCGGTACCGATCAACAGAGATCCCGCGCTGCCGCCGACCATGACGACCTGGAATCCGAGCGCGACTTGGGCGGGTCGGTTCCTTGATCGGGTAGCAGCATCTGCTCTAGTCTTCTGTATCTGAAGTATTTTTACTAAGGATGCCGCTTCCGCCCGCAGCCAAACTGATACTGACCGACGCGCAGCGAAAGCAGTTACTGGCCATAAGTCGGCATCGCAGTACGCCGCGAGGTATTGTTCTGCGGATCAGTATCGTTCTGGGTGCGGCGGAAGGAGTGGCCAAATGGGGCGCTTGCGCGGAAAGTATCTACTTCAGTACCCACGGTGCTGTTGTGGCGGAAGCGGTATGAAAGTGATGGGCTGAAGGGGCTTCTCGAAGAACGGCCGCGCAGTGGCCGCCCCAAACGGATCTCTGGCGAGCAGGAGGTGGCCATCGTGGAAGCAACGATGAAAACGATCCCGAAA
>DATNAF010000447.1:0-13250 GCA_035572845.1 Terriglobales bacterium | reverse complement strand
TATGGAAAGAATTTTGAATACGATCAGCGTTCTGGGAATGTGACCAGCAAAGGCGAGGTTTCCATTGATCTCCAGGGCAATCCGCAGGGTGCGGCCAATCCTGATCAGGCCGCGCCCAAAGAATTGAAAAATCCAATTCATATCAAAACTACTAACCTCGTCTTCAACCAGAAGACCGGCGATGCCTGGACCGATTCCCTGGTTGAATTCCATGTGCCCGAGACTAGCGGCACGGCGGTGGGAGCAAGATATTCGGCTAATGACAACCTGCTTACCCTGCAGTCCCATGTGAGCATGACGGTTGGCGAAGCAGCTCCTTTGAAAATATTGGCGCAGCATGCCGTCCTGGGTAAGGCCCCGAGACAGATCGTGCTGCAGCATCCGCAAACCGAATCGCAACGAGGAAAAGGCCAAGCCGATGAGGCAACGCTATTTCTGCGAGAAGACAACTCGCTCGATCATGCAATCGCGGTGGGCGATGTAGTTGTTGATTCGCTTGAGACGCGTTCCTCAAAAATTCAGCGATCTTCCGCGAATCAGACTTCAGCGTCGGCTCCTTCCCACGTGACCGCACAAAAATTAGAAGTCGTGATGGGTCCGCGTAACCAGGTGAAGAACGCAGTTTTTTCTGGCGACGTCCACCTGAGGACAGAAGGACCCCAGCCCGTGGAAAGCACGGCCGGCCGGGCTGCTCTTATTTTCCGGGGGCGCAATATTCTCACCCGGATCCACGCCGATCAGCAGGTCAAGCTCATGCAGCATCAAGGTTCCGGGGCAAAGGCGCAGGATGTCGCCGTGGCGGCTCCGACTATAGACATGTTTATTGTTGAAGGTAGCCGCCTGTCTCGCGCCGAAACTACAGGCCCGCCTGAAATCACCTTGTTTCCTCCCGACGCAAATCCGGGAACGCAAACTCATGTCACCGCCGACAAGTTCATCGCGCGATTCGATTCCATGGGGCAGATATCGCATATTCACGGCGAGGCTCATGCCCGCGTGGTTGCGACCGAGCCGCCGCAAAATAATATTCCCCAGCCCGAACGTGTGAGCACCAGCGATAGCATCGACGGATATTTTCGACCGGGTACCGGAATCGAAGCGCTTGTGCAAAGTGGACACTTCACCTACCAGGCTGGAACGCAGCGGGCATTCGCCGACCGAGCGCGTTACACGCCGGCCGACCAGATTCTGGTGCTAACCGGCGCTCCGCGAATCCTTGATTCCGGCATGGCTACCACGGCGCGAGTCGTGAAGCTCAATCGCGCTACCGGCGACGGGTTCGGCGAGGGCGGGGTCAAAACCACGTACAGCGATCTTAAAGCTCAACCTGACGGAGCGCTGTTGGCTTCGTCCGATCCGATTCACGTCACGGCCGGCAGCATGACCGCCCACAACTCCCCGTCAATCGCGACCTACAAAGGCAGCGCACGCCTCTGGCAGGATGCGAACATGGTCGAGGCGCCAACCATTCAATTCCAAAAAGAGCAGCGAACCATTGTGGCGGATTCCAGCTCGCAGCAGAAAGTCTCAACCGCCCTGACATCCACCGACAAAAGCGGTAGATCCACTCCAATTCACATTACATCGAACCATCTGGTTTATCGCGACTCGGACAGGGAAGCCAAGTATCAGGGCGAGGTCCTCGCGCGAGGCCCGGACATCACCCTGACCTCCAGTCAGATGGAAGTTTTTTTTGCTGCGGCGAGCCAATCTGCGAAGGCGACGGCACCCGCTGATGCCCCCGCAAAAGTAGAGAAAATTATTGCGTCGGGTTCGGTGGTTGTGACCCAGCCCACGCGTCATGCTACAGGAGACAAACTCACCTATACCTCTGAGGATGATAGGTTTATCCTTACCGGAGGACCGCCTAGCATTTTTGATGCCGAACGCGGCAAGATTACTGGCGTTTCGTTGACTTTGTTTAGACGCGATGATAGGGTCATCGTTGATGGCAGTAGCAGTTTGCCTGCCGTTACAAACACTCGAGTGGTACGGTAAATGCAAACCCTGGCCGCCGACGAGATCTGTAAGTCCTATCGTGGTCGCCGGGTTGTAAATGGGGTCAGCCTCAGCGTTCGGCAGGGCGAAGTTGTTGGTTTACTTGGGCCTAACGGTGCTGGCAAGACCACTAGCTTTTACATGATTGTCGGCCTGATACCCCCTGATACGGGCCGGATCCTCATAGACGAGGAAGAGATCACCGACGCGCCCATGTATCGCAGGGCTCGGCAGTTCGGGATCAGTTATCTCCCCCAAGAAGCCTCGGTTTTCCGGAAGCTTACGGTCGAGGAGAACATTCTGGCCGTGCTGGAGGCGCAGCCGGTTTCCTGGCATGAGCGCCGGGAAACCATGGAGCAGCTGATCGACCAGCTCGGGTTGGAACATATAAGACTGAACCGTGGTTACGCGCTTTCTGGCGGCGAACGGCGTAGGGTTGAGATAGCAAGGGCGCTTTCGATTAAACCGAAGTTCATCCTGCTGGATGAGCCTTTTTCGGGAATCGATCCCATTGCCGTACTCGATCTGCAGAAAATCATCAGCAATATGAAATCTGCTGGGATTGGCGTTCTGATTACGGACCACAATGTACGCGAGACGCTTTCAGTGACCGATCGCGCGTACATCATCAATGACGGCAGGATATTCCGTCACGGAACGCCGGAAGAGTTAGGAAGCGATCCGGAAGTGCGAAGAGTTTATTTGGGAGAAAGTTTTTCGTTGGTGTGAAAGGGCAGTGCGTAGTGGCTAGTGATCAGTGAATATCGCTTTACTGAAGACTGACAACCAGCCACTGACAACTAGTTTTTATGGTGCTTCTCCAGCCAAGGCTACATTTAAGGGTTTCGCAGAGGCAGATTCTCACACCTGGCCTCGTGCAAATGGTCAGCGTTCTCGCGCTCAACAAACTTGAGCTCAAGGACATGATCACCGCCGAGATGGTTGAGAATCCCGTGCTCGAAGAACTCGAAGACACAGTGCCGCTCATCGACGATGTTGGACGTCGCGAAGAAGAGCGCGAGCGCGCTTCGGCTGCAGAAGAAGCCGCACCCACTCCTGATAAAAAAGATCCCTTCGAAGAAATTGACTTCGGTTCGTTTTTTAAAGATTATCTCGACCCCGGCTTCCGCAGCCCTGGTGATTTTGAAGAAATCGAGCGCCCGTCATTTGAGAATTTCCTCTCGAAGCCGACCACACTGACCGATCACTTGGTCTGGCAACTTGGCTCCATTCCCATGCGGCCACCGGTGCGCGAGGCTGCAGAGGTGGTGATTGGAAACCTGAATGAGGAAGGTTATCTCATTGCCAGCGATGAAGAACTGCTGGGAATCGCTCCCGCGGCTCCGCCGGAGGTTGATGCCGCAAAATCAGAGAGCGTGGTAAAAGAAGCCGCCGCTTTAGGGTTGACAGCGCTCGCGGAAGAGCAGATGAGGGGTGAGCCTGTCGAAGACGGCCCTGATTCGACAGCTTCTGACACCTGGAATGCGAGCGGAGCTTCAGACAACCTGCGCTCTTCTTCCACTGGACCATCCGCCGCAGCGACAGCTCCCGCAGTTGATGTGAACCCGCCTTCACCGCCGGCCAGGAATGGATCGCGCCCGGTGCCCCAGGTCAATTTTAATCACGAAGATCTGAAGGAAGCGATCGAGATCGTTCGCCAGTTGGATCCTCCGGGCGTGGCCTGCCGCGATCTGCGCGAATGTCTGTTGTCGCAGTTGCATTATCACCAGATGCAGCTCGGCAAGAACGGCAACGGTACGGCCCAGGTCCTTGCGGACGCCATCGCGCTCGTCGATCAGCACCTGCGCGCGCTGCAGAATAAGCAATACAAGGAAATCTCCCGTGCCATCAATCGCCCGACTGAAGCGGTACAAGCCGCGTTGGAATATGTTCGTACCCTCGACCCACGTCCCGGGTTGCGCTACAACATCGTGCAGCCCCGCCTGATTGAGCCTGATGTCGCTCTCGTAAAACATGGGGATGAGTGGCTGGTCATGATGAACGATGATGACGTGCCCACGCTGCGGCTCAATCCTGCGTATCGCAAATTATTAACCCGTGACGGCAACGACCGCGACACTCGTAATTACGTGAAAGAGCGCTTCAAGAGCGCCATTCAGCTGATCAAGAATATTGAACAGCGTAAGCAGACAATCCTTAAAGTCTGCTATTCGATTATTGACCGCCAGCGCGATTTTCTGGAGAAGGGCATCGACGAACTCAAGCCGATGATGATCAAAGAAGTCGCGGAAGAAATCGGCGTGCACCCTTCGACAGTAAGCCGCGCCGTTGCCAACAAGTACGCGCACACTCCGCAAGGCGTCTTCGAGCTGCGCTATTTCTTCAGCGAAAGCGTGAACGGACCGGAGGGTGGAAACACATCACTGCTCATCCTTAAACGCCGCGTCAAGAAACTGATTGAAGACGAAGATCCGAGCAAGCCGCTTACCGATGAACAGATCACCCGCATTCTGCAGTCCCAGGGCATCCAGGTAACTCGCCGCACCGTTGCCAAGTACCGTGAAGACATGAAAATTCCCAGCACCCACCAGAGAAGAGTGAAGAAATAATTCAGAAGTCAGAAGTCAGAATGCAGAATAAATTCAGATTTTAGATTTCAGATTGCAGATTTAAGAACTCATAGACACAGCGCAATTGTTGTTTCCTTTATGCTGTCAAATCTGAAATCTCCAATCTACAATCTGAAATCGGCCTCATTCTGCATTCTGACTTTTTACTTCTGACTTCGAGGCTATTCATGAATGTGGAATACACCGGCAGGCACTATGAAGTTACCGCTGCTGACCGCGAGGAAATCGAAGCGGGCCTGAGCAAGATCAGGAAAATTCTGCGCGGTAGCTTTGAAAGTAAAGTTGTTCTTGCGGTTGAGAAGCACCGTCATAAAGCGGAAATTGCCATCAACTCGCGCGTCGGCGATCTGGTTGCGCTTTCGCAGGCAAAAGATATGAAGGCTGCGATCGGCAGCGCGCTGGAGCACCTCGAAAAACAAGCCCTGAAAAATAAGACCCGCATCATCGCAAAGAAGCGGCGCAATCATAAAGACAAAAACCGGGACGGCGAAGTTGCGGTGCAGGCTTCTCCGGCGCCGCAAGCTGCCGCGACCGCTGGTTCTTCCACCGTCTCGATGGTAGTGCACAAATTTCCTGCATTCGCGAAATCCACTGATGTGCACCTGGTTCGCTCCGAGGACGCTGTAGCGCTTCGCCCCATGACTCTCGAAGAAGCCATCAAAGAAGCCCACTTTCGCGATCGCGACGTTTTCGTGTTCCGCGATCCCAAGGGCAAGCTGATGATCCTCCACCGCACTCGTGACGGCAAAATGGAGCTGATCGAAGCGCCATAGCTCTGCAATGTTTAGTCAAAGAGTTCCGATGCCATCACAATCTGGCGAAGGCTTCGCGCCTGCGATAGTCTGAACCCAGTGCAATCCGCAATTCCTCACGCCCGAGACACTGCGCAAAACAGCTTTCGCCAGCCCTCGCGCAAGCCGCCATTCCGGCAGTCGATTCTTTTTATTGTCCTCATCGCTTTCGGGTTGAGACTTGCGGTCATTTTCATCGGGCACACCTATCGCATTAATCCGCTGCGCGATCATTTTCAGTTCGGTTGGGAGATGGGGCGGATCGCCCGCTCGATTATTCGCGGACAAGGATTCAGTTCTCCTACCGACTTGAACACTGGTCCCACCGCTTGGGCCGCGCCGGTTTATCCCTACGTCATTGCTGGGGCATTTAAGCTCTTCGGGTTGTACACACGCGCGGCCGCCATTGCGATGCTCGTCTTTAACAGCTTGTTTGCGTCCCTGGCATGCTGGACTCTCTACCTGATCGGCACTCGCGTTTATAACGAGCAGGTCGGCCGGGCTTCGGCATGGACCTGGGCAGTTTTTCCCTATGTGATTTATTGGCCGGTGCGCATTATATGGGAGGTCAGCTTTTCCACATTTCTGCTAAGCCTTGCTCTATGGCTTACGATCCGCATGGCTGACACCGCGCGCCGCCGCGACTGGATCATTTATGGCTTGCTGTGGGGATTGATTCTCCTGACCAATACGACGATCGTGATTTTGTTGCCGTTTTTTCTGGCATGGATCATTTATCGCGCGCCACAATTTTCGCGGCAGTATTCCGGCGCCGCGCTCGCCTTGTTGGTCGCCGCGCTTTGCATAACGCCGTGGACGATCCGCAACTACCAGGTTTTTGGACGCTTCATTTTTATTCGCGACAATCTTCCGCTCGAATTGCACGAATCCAACAACAGCGAATCTTCAGGTCTTTGGACGCGGAACGAACATCCCGGCAACGATCCAAACGCCATGAAACGCTTTCAGGAGCTTGGCGAAATCCGCTTCATGGACGCGGAAAAAGTTCAGGTTCACGAATTCATCCGCGACAATCCGGGAAAGTTTGTGCTGTTTACGTTAAAGCGGATTTGGTACTTCTGGGCTGCGCCGCCACAGACTGTGATCGTCGCAGGATATGAAATGTGGGTCGCTCGCCATGTGGAATTCCTGCTGGAAGCATTGTTCGCCTTTGCCGGCCTTATTCTTACGCTATGGCGAAGAAATCCTTACGGCTGGCTACTGGCGCCATTTTTGCTCATCTACCCACTGCCGTATTATCTGGTGAACCCTTTCCAGCGCTACAAGCACCCGATCGAATCTGTGATGCTGATTTTGATTGTGTATGTGCTGTGGGAGGCGAAGAAGGTTCGGCTGAACTGGCGATGGCGGCGGATTGAAGCGCTAAGTTGACTCATTCGTCAGGCAGGTCTGCGACTGCGGCCGCGCTTCGACCAGGAAGTCTCGGCTTCTTGGGAGCGCCGACGTAGGCGTGCGGATCTTCAGGTGATTCCGGTTCCTTCTTGAAGAAGCGCTTGATCCTCTGCCATAGCGTCCGGTTTGCGCTTTTGTTGTCCGCCATATTCGCTGCAGAAATCCTACGCTTCAACCTGCGAAATTGACAAACTCGATATTTCCTTTTCCTCAAAGTCACGCACTCCCGTAAAGTAGATCATGCGTTCGATTCTGCAGAAGAAGGGCCTGCGTTTTATCTTCGCCGCCAACGTCATCTCCATGATTGGCAGCGGGATGAATTCGGCCGCCGTTGCCTGGTACATTCTGCAGGCCACGCACTCGGAAATTGCGCTGGGCACATTCGCCGTTGTGCAAACTCTGCCAGCGATCCTTCTGCTCCCATTCACCGGCGTAATCATTGACCGCGAGGACCGTCGCCGATTGGTAATGGCACTCGATGTGACTCGCGCGGTGGTCATCGCCGTTGTTGCCCTGCTCGCCTTCGAAGGCAAAGCTAAAGTGTGGGAACTCTACGCCATGAACATGCTGGTGGCCGCCGGTTTCTGGATGTTCTGGCCGACCATCACTGCGCTTATTCAGGAGATGACGCCTGGGGATGAATTCGTTCACGCCAATACTTTTCTGCTTGCCGGAGTGCAGGGAGGCTGGCTCATTGCCGGCGCTTTGGTGGGATTCGTGTACAACAAAATCGGGCTTGGTGGAGTGCTGCTGCTCGATGTCAGCAGCTACGCGCTTTCCTTTCTGTGCTATTTCGCCGTGCGCAAGGGCCGCCATGTCGTGCCGCGTCCAGCCGAATTGCACAATGACATCATTGCCGCCGAAAGCGCGGTGCAAAGGTTCTTTCGCGAGTTGCGCGACGGCATTCAATTTCTTCGCGGACATCGAGAGATTGTTCTGCTGGGCATCAGCTGGGCGCTGTTTCTCTCCGCCATGATGACCGGAGTCGTGGTCACGCCGCCGCTCAGTGACAACGTCTATCACGCAGGCGCCGTCGGATATGGCTGGCTAAATGGCGGGTGGGGCATAGGAGCGTTCGTCAGCGCGTTTTATGCGCCAATGTTCATTAAGAAGTTCGGGGCGCGGCGATCGATCGCAATTTCACTCGGAGTTCTCGCAGTCCTGATGACCTCAGCTCCGGTAATGCCTGTCCTTGCCTTGGCAGTGTTGGTTTACGCGCTGATGGGATCGGGCCGCGGCATCACCGGTGTGGCCATGAACACCAGCATGATGGAGCAGATTCCTCAGCACTTCATGGGACGGGTGCAGAATACTTTCTACTTTGCTGGCACGCTGCTGCAGGTTTTGCAGTCATATTTAGTCGGAGCAGTGGCTCAACGGAATCTCATCGCCGGCTTCTCGGTGATTGGTTTCGTATACGCAATTGGCTTCGTCACGGCCACTTGGCCGGTGCGGATCAGTCCAAGACTCGAAGCAACCCAGGCTAATTGAAATTTGCGGCTTGGTGACTATACCTCAAGACACCGGAAGCGAATGCATGGACCTTCGTTGAGCCCGTTCTCGCAGGTGGGCCAAGCGGCTTTGCTCAAGGCCATCGCGATAAAAAAGATTGTATGTGTCGAAGGGGATCAGCCGCCCGTCACGATGGACAATGTGGACACAGGTTTTCTTGACGCTGCGCACATCGAATGAGTGCGCATCGATAAACTGCATGATGATGACCCGGAACACGTTTTCGTAAGTGATGTCCTTCGGCGCGAAAACTTTCGGTAAACAGCACAGCAGTTCGCGGAGGCTGCCTGCGCCGCTGCGGGGCGAGTGGTTCGTCGCAAACAATTTGAACAGGTTGTCGCGCACCGCCGACTCCTGCTCGTAAAGAATTGTGTTGCCAGCCCCATTGATCAATACATCCGGAGGGATCATAGAAGTCAGTGCCCTTACTTTGCCGTGCAGTTTGAGCGCATACGCCATCGCAATCGAATCCGGATGGCAGGGCACGGGGATCACGTCTCCCGGCCGGAACACCGTTGTCTGTTCCAGTATCCTCCGCCTCACCTCGGTTAATGTAAGTCGATCGGTAGACGCATCGAAATCCTCTAGTCGTCCGGCGTCCTGGATCGGCTGGAACGTCACGCCACGAACGCAGGGCTGGGTCAGGGCGTAATCAATGATCTTGCCGATTTCGTGGTCGTTAAGCCCTTTCTTAAGAGTGACCACCAGGTTCGTTGAAATCTCATAACGGTTCAGCCTCTCCAGAGCGTCGCTGCGAATGCGGCGCAGGTCGGCGCCGCGTAGTTCCAGCAACGGCTCGCGATCGAAAGAGTCGAACTGTAGATACACCTCAAAATCCTCTTTGTATTCGGCGAGGCGGCGCACAAACTCTTCTTCCTGGGCTATTCGTACCCCATTCGTATTCACCATGAGGTGACGAATCGGACGCGCCTTTGCCATCTCCACAATACGAAAAAAGTCGGGATGCATGGTCGGCTCGCCACCAGAAAGCTGCACAACATCCGGTTGACCTTCGTTGCGCACAATCGCATCAAGCATTTGTTCGATGTGTTCCAGGCTTCGGAACTCTTGCCGATCCGGTCCGCTAGCGGCGTAGCAAACGGGACAATGTAAATTGCAGTAATCGCAAATCTCCAGCAGGGTTAGACACGAATGCTGCTCGTGGTCAGTGCAGAGGCCGCAGTCATACGGGCACCCCCACTTGACCGAAGTGTTGTAAACCAGCGGCATTTCGGGAGGTTTTATAAAAACTTCACGGCAGCGGCGGTAGTATTCCACATCGTCTGCGATCAGGACTCGCTCGCTCCCGTGCTCAGGACAGCGCTTCAGCATGAACACCTTGCCATCCTGGAACACCGTTTTGCCTTCGATCTTCTGATAACAGATGGAGCAGATGGATATGACTACATCGTAGAAGAGATAAGGACGTGTCTTCTGAGGCATATGCGTTCGCGCTTTGATGGAAGTAGCGGGACTAGGTCATATTACCCATCGGAAGTACTATACGAGTTGCGTGTAATACACTTTTGGAAGTGCCATACTATTCGGGTGGTTCTTTGCTTTGATTTATCCGTGCAATCAAAAAGACGCCGCCTATCATCACTCCCAAACTTACTAACGCGAGAACGGCAGATATCGCGCGTCCCTGCCCCGACAGTCCACCGGTCACTGCGCAGAGAGAGCAGCTCAGGAATAAAAGCGTTGCAATCAGCACCGCAAAACCGATTACTATCGTAAAGACGATGTTCATGGAAAATGGAAACCGAGCCCTCTATATCCTCTTCAATCGATACCTGAAAGCAGTCCAGCGGATGACGTCGCCCGAATAGTACAACAGGAACACCAAGCAAGCCCACTGAATTCCCTGCAGGCCGAGAAAAACTTTGGGATAAGGTTTGATGAAATCGCAGAAGAACCGGAACGAAAGATAAGCCAGCATAAAAAATTTGAAACCGTCCCCGGAAACAAAAACCCGCAAAGAGCGCCCATTGCATGAAATAGATAGCAAGATCAAATACAAAATTGGCACAAGGCCGAGCAAAAAAACGATTTCATAAAGCTGCGTCGGGTGCCGGCTTATGCCATCGCCAAAATCAACTCCCCATATCAGTCTCGTAGGATTTCCATATGTGTTATCGCTAAGGCCAGTTAGAAAGCACCCCACGCGTCCAATGGCAATGCCGAAGGCAAGAGGAATGGCATAGAGATCGCCCGTTGAGGGCCGAACTCCGGTGTAGCGCTTCATAAGCTCAACCGCGACAAGCCCGCCCACTAATCCGCCAACAATGGTTTTTCCGCCCAGCAGGTACTCTGGGTTGTGCAGGTTCTGCAATAGAACCGACGGATCCTCTAGCCAAAAAAGAATTTTGGACCCAACTGCACCTCCCGCTATGGCCGCCACGACCACCGTCCATCGTTCCGGGGTGGATAAAACATCTCCAAAACGACGCCGCAAGAGAAAATAGCAAGCGATCGCGAAGAAATAGGCCAGCCATTCGAAAACAAAATGCGGGTGCACAGGCCGGCCCCACAGGCGTATGTAATCAGGAAAGTGGATAGATACTCACCATGAAAAATGAACACATTATAGCCAAGCGTCGCGAATTCAATCTGCACTAGCACGTATAATCAAAAAGGCAGTCGCTTATCAGGAGAGGGATTCATGCCTTCCGCAAGTGGACAAAACGGAAACGGTCACCACGGGTCTGGTGTTCCTAAGATTCGAGCGGAATGGGTTGCCCGCCGTCGATCCGAGAACACCGACAGCAATTTTTCGCAGATGCGTTACGCGCGGCAGGGTATTCTCACGGAAGAAATGCAATACGTAGCCCAGCGAGAGAAGGTTGTGCCGGACTTGATCCGCGATGAAGTTGCCCGCGGGCGCATGATTATCCCTGCGAACATTAACCATCCTGAGCTCGAGCCGATGGCGATTGGCGTCGAGTCGCTTTGCAAAATCAATGCCAATATCGGCAACAGCGCCGTGACCTCTAACATCAGCGAGGAGTTGGCGAAGCTGCACACCGCCGTGCACTATGGCGCGGACACCGTCATGGACCTTTCCACCGGCGGCGATATTCATCAGATTCGCGAAGCCATCCTGCGCCATTCTCCGGTTCCCATCGGCACCGTCCCTATTTACGAAGCGGTCTCGCGGGTGAAGCGGATTGAAGATCTCAACGCTAATGTAATGCTTGAAGTAATCGAAGAGCAGGCAGAGCAGGGCGTGGATTACATGACCATCCATGCCGGGGTGCTGGTTCAGTATTTGCCGCTGATCTCGAAGCGCATCACTGGCATCGTGAGCCGTGGCGGCGCGATTCTTGCGCAGTGGATGGCCTATCACCATAAGCAGAACTTTCTGTACGAATGTTTTGACGATATCTGCAAGATTTTTGCCAAGCACGACGTTTCGTTTTCGCTCGGTGATGGCTTGCGTCCCGGATGCATTGCCGACGCCAGCGACGCCGCGCAGTTCGCGGAGCTCAAAACGCTCGGCGAGCTCACGAAGAAAGCTTGGGAATACGACGTGCAGGTAATGATCGAAGGCCCCGGCCACGTTCCGCTCGACAAGATTAAAGAGCAGGTGGATAAAGAGCGCGAGCTTTGCTACGAGGCCCCCTTTTATACGCTCGGTCCGTTGGTCACTGACATTGCGCCGGGCTACGACCACATCACGTCAGCTATTGGCGCGGCGATGATCGGCTGGCATGGCGCGGCCATGCTGTGCTACGTCACTCCCAAAGAACATCTTGGCCTGCCGAATGAGAAAGACGTTAAGGACGGAATCATCGCTTATAAGATCGCCGCTCATGCGGCCGATCTGGCGAGGCACCGACCGGGCGCGCAGGACCGCGACAATGCCCTCAGCTACGCACGTTATAAATTTGATTGGGAGAAGCAGTTTGCGTTGTCGCTAGACCCTGAGACTGCCCGCTCCATGCACGACGAAACGCTGCCCGATGACTTCTACAAAGAAGCGGCGTTCTGCTCAATGTGTGGTCCGAAATTCTGCTCGATGAATTATTCATCGAAGGTTGACGACTACAACCGCGAAGTGCACGGTCTGGAGAAGAAGGATTATTCGGAGCTGGTGGATCGTTTAGTGCCGCTGAAGTAGCGAGAGTCCTGATTTCGTTCCCGTTCAGCGCTTTGATCCGGTCCCGTAATACTTATAAGTATTCGGGGCGACGTAGTCATCTTGCACTAAGTGCTTCGGTTTCGGATTCGTCGATGTTTTTGTAGTCGCGCTCGCCAAGGTTGGTTTCGATGCTACGGCTTGTGTGCTGGTAATCGCAGCCTTTCGCACAGGCGCAGCCGTCTTTTGAACCGGAGCTGGCGCGGCTGCGGCCGGAGCCGCAACATTCGCGTCGACTGATGGATTGGTGTTCAGCAGCCGGCTGGGAAGCGACTTAGCCGCATAGTGCGGCACGACTGAAACGATTACCAAGGCGATGATTGCCGCGATCGCGGATAAAGTCATCGAAGCCCAAAAACGTGAATCAACAGCCATCCGTTCGCGCCGAATTCTCCATGCCGATAATTGCTGCGCAGCAATAATTCTGGCCTGCAAAGCTGAGGCGGCGAGAAGCACGCGAACTCGTGACGGTGTAGAGGGCCGCGTATTCGCGGGTCGGACTACGTCCCCGTGTGCTGTCGTTGAACCCGTACGCACCCGGTCCGATATTTGCCGTACACGCGAAACTCCAGCGCGGGAAAAAGTACCGAGTGCGCCGCCTGTCGTGCGGGCATAGGATCTCGTTCTTGCCATGCAGCCGTGCATCAGGCTCTGGCCCTGTTTGCCGAGGCGAGCCAATCCCTCGCCGAGTTCCAGAGACTGAACTCTTTGTCCTCCACGTTGGACTGCTTTACCGCTAATCAAACTCATATTCAGCCATGCAGTTTTTCCAACTGAACGAAGCCGCGAGAAAGCTAATGCAATCGC
>DATNAF010000446.1:0-6106 GCA_035572845.1 Terriglobales bacterium | reverse complement strand
AACTTTTTCGCCGAGGTAGTCTTCCGCCGCCTTCTTCAGCTTTTGCAGAATCATGGCCGAAATCTGCGGAGGCGTATAGTCCTTCCCTTGCGCGACGATCGCCACGTGGTCGCCCGACTTCACGACCTTGTACGGGACCATCTTCATTTCTTCGTTCACTTCGTCGAAGCGCCGTCCCATAAAGCGCTTGATGGAATAAACCGTGTTTTCGGGATTGGTAATCGCCTGGCGTTTAGCCACCTGCCCTACCAGCCGCTCCCCGGTCTTGGTGAACGCGACCACCGACGGGGTCGTCCGCCCACCTTCTTCGTTAGGGATAACCTTAGGCTCGCCACCCTCCATAACTGCCACGCAGGAGTTGGTCGTTCCCAGGTCAATTCCGATAATCTTCGCCATAAATCTTCTCCTTGGTATAAGTGCTGCTCTAGTCTGTTTGGTCGTTGGTCATTGGTCGTGGGCCAGCGGCCTAAGCCTTTTAGCCAACGACCGACGACCAATAGCCAACGACGTATTCATAAGTGCTTTGGATTCAACTACTCACCTTTTAGCTCTGGCTTATTATGAGAGTTGAGTGAGATGTTGTCAATGTTTAGATGCGGGAAGGGAGGGGTGGGATGCGGACTTATCAATCCGGGCGGGCATACGGACTTTCGCTTTCCTGAATTCGCCATGCGGCCGGCATGATATCGGCTTTAAGGCGGCATGGCCGGAACCACCTACTTAGGCACGAGGAGTCAATCGCACCGATGCGGGCAACGTCCGCTGCCGATGCGCTGCCACTGAAGTGCGCCCATATAGAAATGCATACCTCGCATCCGCCCGGAGAACCTACCTCATATGTCGGATGTTGAGACCTGATGGAAGTGTTCCGGCGTCGCAAAGGCAGAGCGTCCGCGATCTCAGTTTCGGCGAGCAGGCTATATCCAATCGCAGTGAAACCGAAAGCAGCTGATTCGTGCGGAAATACCTCTATTCCTACGAAGTAAGACTTACTGTGCAAGACGCCATCTCTAAATGAAACACCTGCGCTGATGGCCGCTGGACGGCCACCCAAGATGCCATACGCCCAGAATAGGTGTTGATGATGCGAGAAAAAGACGGCGTGTCGGTATACAAAATCACCCAAGCTAATCCGAGCAGAACAAATACCTTGTGCACATGATTGATCGGGAACAACAGTTGCATTCCAATTCCGAAGAATTGGCTGTGCATCCGCGAAGCTCGTCCGCCCGTACCGGAGCGTGCTTAATTCCATGTGCAGCCTTTCGGATCTCAGGCGAAAAGAATACTGCTGTGCTCGAATAGTCAGTAGCAGGAGGCACAAAATCGCGGCAATCCCGAGAGCAACGCGTAGCAGTATTCGGGTGATTCCTCTCACGTTGATATTAGACACCAAGTAGGTGGGCCCGGTTCTCCCAAACAAAGATGAGGGCCCGCAGGTGCCCGCTTCTCCCGATGCAAAACATGAGGTTGCCCCATTTCTCGCGTGTTTCGAGAAGTGGGGCTTTGCTTTTCAACCACTCCGGTGCAAGCGTTCCTGCTTCCCACCTTTCGCAAAGGACGCGAAAGATGGGGCACCCGCTTCATTGCTGGTACACAACAAGGCACAGGCGGCTGAGATTGAGATGTGCAGCTTCAGCCGCTGAGGTCAGCGACTATGCGACAGTAGCGCGGCTGGCAGATTGTCGCATTCTGCGGTTCGTGAATGTGCCCTGCCAGGAAATACAAACTTCTGCGAACAGCAATGTTGCCAGAAGCAGAATCCATCCCGGCGCATCCTCGTATCGATCCGGAATAGGGAAGGCGTTCAGTATTCTGGCGGTGATGAAAACGCATGTGAGCGCGTAGTTTCGCGTCACCCACTGCTGATGCGCCTCGATGTTGCGGTTGCGCACGGCGATTAGCGCGAGCAGGCCAGTTATCAGCCAGGCTCCCGCGAGGGCAAATACCCACATCTTGTCTTGTAGCAGCTGCTGATGAGTCGCGGCGAGATAGATGCCCACCGATGCCGCGACGGTGATTGCCCCAAGGTAAAACCTTCCCATGATGCGATGCACCCGAAGATGACGCTGGCGAAAACGCGTGGAGAGTTGGAACGGACCCATCAAAAGCGCGGCAAGTCCGGCGAGTCCATGCGGAATAATGAACCAGCGCACCGGAAAATAGTAAGCCCAGTTCGGATGTGAATGCTGAATGATGAATCGTTCGTCGTGCCAGAGAACGAACAGAAACATCAGACCGAGCACGCCGAAAACCAAGTGCTTGGTGCGAATACGACTGTTGCGGACAGGAACGGCGGACGTGCTTGCCATAGCTTGCTCCTGCGGACGGTTTGCGGACGGGGAAAGGTGGCGCGAGTATAGCACGGAGCTGTCCAAGGGAGCAGGTGGGTGGTCTGCTCCTCCCATGCAACATGGGGTGCCCTGCTTCTCGCGAGTTTTGCGAGAAGTGGGGCTTTGTTACTTAACTGCACTGGCGCAAGCGTTCCTGCTTCCCACTGTTCGACTGCGCTCAGGGCAGGCTCTATGGCAAGGAACGCGAAAGATGGGGCAGCCACTTCATTGCTAATACATAATTAAAGCTACCGAACGGTTGGGGCTGCGGCGAATAGTTCGCACTCCATCCACAGCCCTCGCCTTTACTTAATAGGCGCGGCAGTTGAGAATAAATATTTTGCTGCTCATTTCCAGGGTGGCATCAGGGAGCGCACTTTCATGGCAGCTACGGGAGAACTAATCCGCCTTATCAACTACGTTGATGACATAACCACCACCATTCGCCGCATTCACGCTTCCCTGCCGACAGTTGACGCAGAGGAAAAGAAGCGCCTTGCAGGAAGCCTGAAAAGCGCGGGCGAAAAAATCCAGGAATTGATCGCCCTCGTGGAGAAGTAGTGCCGGAGATCAAGACCATCGCCGTCATTGGCGCGGGCATTATGGGCCGCGGCATCGCGCACGTGGCGGCGCTGGGCGGCTACCGCACGGTCCTTGAAGACCTGGTTCCGGGCGCTCTGCGCAAAGCAGAAAGCGACATTCGCGCCAATCTCGACAAAGCTGTGGAACTCAAAAAAATTCTTCCGGCGGATGCGAATGCCGCGTTCAAGCGCCTCGAATATGCGGGTGGGGTGGAAGACGCGGCCCGCGAAGCTGATCTCGTGATCGAAGCTGTTCCGGAAGAAATGGAATCGAAGATCGAGATTTTCACCCTGCTCGACAAAATCTGCCGGCCGGGAACCATCCTGGCTTCGAATACTTCTTCTCTGAGCATCACTGAAATTGCCAGCGTCACCTACCGGGCGAAAAAGTGCGTGGGCATGCACTTTTTTAATCCCGTGCACAAAATGAAATTGCTCGAAGTAGTGCGCGCTCTCGAGACCGACGATGAGACGATTACAGCCGCCGCCGAAGTGGGCCGGCGCATGGGGAAAGAAGTCGTCGTGATAAAGGAGTCGCCCGGCTTTATCACCAGCCGCATCAATGCCATGATCGGCAATGAAGCGTTTTACATGCTGCAGGAAGGAATTGCCTCGGCCAGCGATATCGACAGGGCACTGAAGTTGGGCCTCAACCATCCTATGGGGCCTTTTGAACTGGTTGATCTGGTGGGCTTGGACACGCGATTGCACATCCTCGAATATCTGCAGAAATCGCTGGGCGAAAAATACCGGCCCTCTCCTTTATTGGTCCAATACGTGAAGGCTGGAAGGCTGGGAAAGAAAAGCGGCCGCGGCGTTTACGAATACGTGGACGACCCGACAGCAGCCCAGTCTTAGCTTGCCAAGTGGCACACACAAATTGACATTGTGGCACAGCCGGGCCTATGCTTACTGTATGGCTCATCCGCGAGGAAAGTCGGCGTTTCGTGCTAGGTTGCTTGGACGAGCTCTAGGGCTCAAGGCCAGCAGTTCCGGAGATCTGATTCGACAAATCCGGCGTGGGTTTTCCTTCCGCGCCCTGCTTGACCTACAGGCCAGGGTCGGAGTTCCTCTGGCGGAAATCGCCTCGATTATTGACCTGCCACCTAGAACGCTGGCTCGTCGTAAAAGTTCGGGGCGCCTCTCTTCTGATGAATCTGAGAAATTGCTCCGCCTATCCGCAATCTTCGAGCAGGCGGTTGATCTGTTTGAGGGAGATCAAGGTAATGCTCTCAAGTGGTTGACCACGCCCAAAAAAGAAATTGAAAACGAAACTCCGCTGGCGTATGCCCGGACGGAATTGGGCGCGCGCGAAGTAGAGGACCTGATTGGCCGGCTGGAGCACGGAGTCTTTTCGTGAGCATTACCGCTTGGCGAATCACCAAGCGAAAATACACCAAGGATGCTTTCACTGGCAGCGGGGCCCGCAAATACGGTGGGCGCTGGAACAGCCCCGGCACTTCCATCGTATATACAGCAGAAACACAGTCTCTCGCTGTGCTTGAAATGCTGGTGCATCTTGAACAATCGGATCTGCTGCGGCGCTATGTACTCATCGGGGTTACGATCGACGAAACTCTCATCGAGAAACTCGATCGCTCGCGTTTGCCCCGCCGTTGGCAGGACGCGCCTGCGATCGAATTGCGAGCGATCGGCGACGAATGGGCATTGCGCAATATTTCAGTCGCGCTCCAGGTGCCTAGCGCGCTTGTGCAGGCAGAAAACAACGTGTTGTTAAATCCTGCTCACCCCAATTTTCAGAAATTGGTAATCGGGGATCCAGTGTCGTTTGCTTTTGATCAGAGGCTGGCACTGTAGATGACGGACTTCCGGAAATGAACTTCTGCTCGCGCTTAAGCGTATCTATTCACGGATGCCGGCGAGTGGTCGAGACCCTTCTCGCCGGAATCAGGCCCTTGCGTCTCCCCGGCTGCAGGGGCCGCAATTTGTCAATAGTGGTATTTCGCTTGAAGAAAATCTACCCGGGTTCCCGCAACGCGGTATACAAGCCGGTGCTCCTGTGTGATTCGGCGTGACCAGCAGCCCGCCAATACATATTTGAGCGGTTCGGGTTTTCCTATTCCTTGAAATGGATCACGCAGAACGGCTTCTACCAAATCGAGTACTCTTAACGCCACTCGCCGGTCAGTTTCGATCCATGCGCGCAGGTCCTCGCGAAATTGCGACTGGAAAACAGCTTCATATTTCACCGCGATTCTGCAAGGCCCATCTCGCGGCGTAGTTTGTCGAGCGACTGGGTTTTGCCCTTTCCTCGTTTGGCGCTGGCCAACGCTTTCATCAGGCGCTCGGCATTTTTCGGTGAACGCAGCAGGTGCGCAGTTTCTACCAGACCGGCAAGTTCGTCGGCCGGAATCATCGCTACCTTCTGCCCGCGCTTGCGGTGGACAATTACGACTTCGCGATCATTTACCACGCGGTCCATCATCGAGGCCAAGTGCTCGCGCAGGCTGGTATAAGTGGTTTCAACCATCCCTTATTGTACAGGATCCCTGTACGCACAAAGGTTACGATTGGCCACTATTACTTTTTGCTTTTGATCTCGTCCCGCTTCTTGGCGGCTTCCAGCGGACGGACAGGTTCTGTCATTCGTGCCGGATCGAGGATTTCATTGATCTCTTTCTCGCTGAGCAGCTTCTTTTCGCGGGCAATCTCGATGATCGACCTTCCCGATGCAACTGCTTCTTTGGCTATTTCCGCGGCCTTCGCGTAACCAATATAGGGATTGAGCGCGGTCGCCAGCGACACCGTCGCCTGCACATAGAAGTTGCAGCGCTGATCGTTGGCGGTAATTCCGGCGATGCATTTTTCGGTGAACTGGCGCAGCATGTTGGTCAGAATCGTAATCGACTGCAACACGCTATAAGCCATGGTCGGCATCATTACGTTCAATTCAAGTTGGCCGGCCTGCACCGCCATCGCAACCGCCACGTCGTTACCCACCACCTGAAACGAGACCATGGCCGCCAGCTCAGGAATTACCGGATTAATCTTCCCCGGCATGATCGAAGAGCCGGGTTGCAGCGCGGGTAGGTTGATCTCGGCGAATCCGGTGTTCGGGCCTGACGCAAGCAGTCTCAGATCGTTTGAGATGCGAATCACCTCCAGCGCCAGGTTGCGTAAAGCGGACGACACTGCCGCCATTGCCAGGTTCGATTGCATGGCATAGCGCAT
>DATNAF010000445.1:0-9461 GCA_035572845.1 Terriglobales bacterium | reverse complement strand
ACTCGACATAGTGCCCTCCTGCGCAGCAATTGTACTCGCCAACTCCAGTGTGGGGCGGACACTCTTGTCCGCCGCCTCTGACCTTTCTATGGCTCACCACGAAAAAGGGTGCCCCACCCTACGCGGTTTTCGTAGGGTGGGAACCACAAACGCATGAAGTAACGTCAAGCGGCCCTACGCAGGCCACCGATGCTTCATCGACTGAGCGAATCTCTCCACCGGCAACGTATTCAACACATCCTCCCGCGTCAACCAAGCCCGCCGCGCCTGCAATACCCCGTACCGGATCTTCTCCATATGAGTGGTGTGGTGCGAATCCGTGTTAATCACGATCTTCACTCCATGCTGCTTAGCCATCCTCAAGTGCCGGTCCGATAAATCCAGCCGGTCCGGATAAGCATTCAACTCCATCGCAACTTTATTCCGCGCCGCCGCCTCAAGCACCGCGGCCATATCATATGGATACGCATCCCGCCGCAGCAGAATCCTCCCAGTCGGATGTCCAACAATCGAAACATTCGGATTCTCAATCGCCCTGAGCAGCCGCGCCGTCATCTCTTCCGCCGATTGATTAAAGTGAGAGTGCACGCTGGCAATCACCAAATCCATCTGCTCCAACACCGAGTCAGAAAGATCCAGCGCGCCGTCGCCCAGAATGTCCACCTCGATTCCGGCAAAAATTCTGATCCCCTCAATCTTCTCCCCAGTCGCCCGAATTCGCGCAATATGTTCGACCGCGCGCGCATCGTCCAGTCCATTGGCAAACGCCAGGTTCTTCGAGTGATCGGTGATGGCCATGTACTTATACCCGTGTTCGCGCGCCGCCTCCGCCATTTCAACAATAGTGTTTCGCCCATCGGTTTCGATCGTGTGCATGTGCACATCGCCCTGCAGGTCCTCTTGCACGATCAATTTTGGCAGCGCATGTTTTTCCGCCAGCTCGATCTCCCCGCAGTTCTCCCGCATCTCCGGAGGGATGTAGTCCAACCTCAGCGCCGCATAAATTTCTTCTTCCGATTTGCCCGCGACCACCTGCTGATCATCCAGCTTCGCCAGGCTGTATTCGTTCAGCGTGTAGCCCATCTTCAGCGCCCGCTGCCGCAACGCCACATTGTGCCCCTTCGATCCAGTGAAGTACTGCATCGCCGCCCCGAACGATTCCGGCGGTAAAAGTCGCACATCCACCTGCATTCCACCACGCAAACGGAAGCTCACTTTATTCTCGCCGCGCGCGATGATCTCCATCAGCCCCGGCAACTTGATGATGTGCGCAATCAGCTGCTCCCGCTCAGCATCATCGCAACACGCAGGCCCGGTCACCAGAATGTCCAGATCCCCAACCGTCTCGCGCCCCCGTCGCAGCGAACCCGCGGGCGTCGCCTTCTCGACTCCCGGATAATCCCGCAAATGCTCAAGTATTTTTTCGGCTTGCACCTCGGCAACACTCAACAAAAACCGCCCCGCAATCCTCCGGTAATCTTCAATCGCCTTCAATATTTTCTGTTCGTGCTTCTCGCCCATTCGCGGCAGCTCACGAATTTTTCCTTCCCGCGCCAGTTTCTCCACACCCTCCAGATCGCAAACCTGGTAAGCGCTCCAGATCAGCGCCACCGTCTTCGGTCCCAGTCCCTGCACCCTGAGCAACTCCAGCATCGAGGGCCGATATTTTTTCAGCATCTCCGCATGAAGCGAGAGTTTCCCCTCATGCAACATTTCGTTCAAATTATTGAGCATGCCTTTGCCAATGCCGGGAATCGCCAGCACCTGTTTAGGATCTTCAATTAAGTCGGTGATTTGTTGCGGAAAGCCTTCAATCGCCTCGGCGGCATTGCGGTACGAACGAATACGAAACGAATCCTGCCCATCCACTTCCAGCAGATCAGCAGTTTCGTACAAAATTCCAGCGATGGATTTGTTGTCCACGGAAAGAGATTAAATCACGCAGCTTTGATTGTGGAGCGCCGGGCGTCCTCGCCCGGCCAAATGACACATCGAGCCGTGGACATCCACGTCCGGCCTATTTCAAAATATAAGAAGACTTTGCGATCTCAGTGTTTTCTCAGCGATCTCTGCGATTAAAAGCTTTTTTGATCGGACAAGAGCGCAAGCCGTATCAACTAAACAGATGCCCCATCTTTTCCTTTTTCGTCCGCAGATAATCGGCGGTGTGAGCACTCGGCGCAACTTCGCAAGGAACCCGCTCGACAACCTGAATGCCCGACCGCTCCAGCGCCGACACCTTGTCCGGATTATTCGAAAGCAACCGCACTCTCTTCACTCCGAGCGCCTTCAACATCTCCGCCGGCAACGCAAACTCACGATGGTCCGCCTTGAACCCAAGCTTCTCATTCGCCTCAACCGTATCCAGGCCCGAGTCCTGCAGTTCATAGGCCTGCAATTTCGGCATGAGCCCAATGCCGCGCCCCTCCTGCTGTTCGTAAAGCAGAATGCCTGCACCTTCGCCGGCAATCATGGTCAATGCCATTTCCAATTGCTGCCGGCAATCGCAGCGCAGCGACCCAAACACATCACCAGTCAGGCACTGCGAATGAATCCGCACCAGCGGCGGTGAAGCATGCACGTCGCCCATCACCAGCGCCACCGCCTCCTCCGGTTTTCCATTCGCGACCGGCTCAAGCCGAAACCCATAAATACGAAATTTTCCCCAGCGAGTAGGAAAGTCCGCCGATGCCAGTTGTTTTGCCGTTGCACTCACATTTTTATTATAGAGGGCACAAACAACCGGTCAGCGGAATCCTGCTCAGCCATAGGCTTGATTTTCGTCTGCCTCTGTGACACTCTCTAGCCGGATGGACGATAGCCTTAGCTACGATCGCAACAGAAGGTCTTTCTTTTGGGGAGCGATTCTGAGTGCTATTCTCTCCATTCCACTCATTATTGTTTTTTTCAATACCTTCAGAGGAATATCCGCGCAGCACGCCACCGGCCTCGCAGCGGTAGCGGGCGGTTTGGCCGAGGCCTATGTGACACTCGGCGTCCTTCTCTCGCTCGGGCTGCCCATCGCAGCAATTGTCCTCCTGCTCAGATCTTTCTCTCCAGGACATCGAATTCGCGCACTGATTTCGGTACTGTGCATCTGCGCATGCGTGCTCATACTCGCTCTTGCTGGCCTGTTTGTGTGGGGGACCCTTATCTACCTACCTCGTATTGTCGGTGGCGCTGGATAAGGCGAAAACGCCGCGGCTATTCGACGAACTCTCTCTACCATTTTGGACATCGTTGACTTTTTGATTGAGCACCGTTCGTCAAAGATCTCTGACCACTAACCGCTAGCTACTAACCACTGCCTCAACTTCCATACCGATACGCCCGCGTCCTTCGTGGAAACACTTTGATCAGAACTAATCCCGTCACAAATCCACCGACGTGCGCGCCAAACGCCACTCCTCCCGAAGCCTGATGCACAGTAATACTGGCCGAAAAAAATTGCAGCAAAAACCAGTAGCCCAGAAATACCCACGACGGGATCCACCAGAACGTAAAAAATACAATCAACACCACCAGCGTCAGCACCTTTGCCCGCGGATAAAGCAGAACATAAGCACCCATCACACCCGCAATCGCACCACTCGCCCCAATCGTCGGAATCGTCGAATTCGGTGCCAGCGCGATCTGCGTCAGCGCCGCTGCAGTCCCGCAAAGAAGATAAAAAATCAAATACGTAAAGTGCCCCAGATAATCTTCAATGTTGTCGCCAAAGATCCAAAGAAACCACATATTGAAGATGATGTGCAGCCACCCGCCATGCAGAAACATCGAGGTCAAAATGGTCAGCAGCATCGCCGGAACGGGATACGCAGCCGACCCCGCCAGCGCCCGTTCAAAGTGCTGCGGCACAACTCCAAACTGAAATACCAGTGCATCGAGCGCTCGCCGCCCCTGCATCTGCACCGATAATTCAAACAAGAACACGACCGTGTTCAGCCCGATGATGAAGTAATTCACCCAAGGCGTGCTGTAGCTAGGCTGGTCGTCGCGAATCGGAAACATAGAGGATTTGGTAACTTCTTAAGTGCAGATCACAATCGCTGAAATTCAGATAGCGTATTCAAATTACCAAATTACCCGATTACCCAATTACTAAATTTCCAGATGAACGCCGTCCTCATCATCGACAAGCCCTCGGGCTTCACCTCGCATGACGTTGTCGCCCGTGTGCGCCGCATCCTGAACCAGCGCGCCGTTGGACATTTGGGCACTCTCGACCCAATGGCTACCGGAGTTTTGCCTCTTGTGATCGGCAACATGACGCGCCTGGCGCAGTTTTATCTCAAATCAGAGAAGAGCTACGAGGGCGTGATCCGCTTCGGTTTCGCAACCGACACCTATGATGCCGAAGGCGAGCCCGCCGCCCCGCTCGAGCAACCAAAACTTACGCTGGCGCAAGTGCGTGAACTGGCGACGAACTTTTCCGGCATGATCGAGCAGATGCCCCCGCCATATTCCGCAAAGAAAATCGGAGGCGTTCCTGCCTACAAGCTCGCCCGAAAAAAGAAGGAGGTCGAACTCAAGCCGGTTCAGGTCGAAATCAAGCAATTCGAGATTCTCTCAATGGAGGATGGCTCGGCGAGTTTTCACGCTCGCGTAGCCTCGGGCACTTACATGCGATCAGTCGCCCACGACATGGGACAGCTTGCCGGCTGCGGCGCCCATTTGCACTCGCTCCGCCGCACCGCTGTCGCCGAATTCGTACTCGAAGACGCTCACACCCTCGCAGAACTCGAGCAAGCCACTCACAATGCGAACGACCGTCAGCGCAACCATCACCTTAAAGTAAAAGACGAAGAAAATTGTAGCGGCGCCAATAGAGAAGAAGAAAAAGCCGGCAGTTCCGAATCTCTGACTGACCTCCTCGTCCATCCCCGCAAACTATTGCCGTCCCTTCCAGCGGTCACCGCGAGTGACGAGATGGTCTCACGGATACGCCATGGCCGGCCTGTAAATCTTCCCGAACTGTCCCGCGCCCGTGAAGTAAAAGTCTTCTCCGGCCAGCGCGACTTGATTGCAATTTGCGCCCGCGTAGCCGGCACACTCTTCCATCCCAAAATTGTTCTGCTCTGAGACCCAGAGAGAGCGGAGGGTGCCCCATCTTTCGCGTTCTTTGCGAAAGGTGGGAACTCCTGTCGCCTGCGGTATGGGCTCTTGATTTCGGATCTCACCCATGACACGACCATGCAGCTTTTGAGCTATCCTGCCCCATACAAAAAAGGGGAATATATGACCTTCACTCGCCGTCAATTCTCACTTCAAATTGCCTCGGGGATCGGTCTCTCAGGCATTGCACTCGCCGCTCCGCAAAAAGAAGACAACGAAATCTCGCACACCGCTGACGCCATCCACCAGGAAGTGAATTTCTCCGCTGACCCAAAAAGAATCTATGCCGCACTCCTCGACGCCAAACAGTTTGAGGAGATGATGCGCCTGGTCCCCAGCATGCAAACCGCGAAGCTAGGGAACTCGCCCACGGAAATCAGCAGCGAAGTAGGCGGAACCTTTACGCTTTTTCGTGGCCACATCATCGGACGCCACCTTGAATTCGTCCCCAACCAAAGGATCGTGCAGGCCTGGCGCGTCGTGGACTGGGCCCCAGGTGTGTACTCAATCGTCAAATTTGAACTTAACGCACAGGGCTCAGGAACCAGGCTCGTGTTCGACCACACCGGCTTCCCAGTCGGGCTCGCTAAACATCTGGCAGATGGCTGGAAAGAGCACTACTGGGAGCCGCTGCAGAAGTATTTGACGTAACAGAGCTTAGTCAAAATCGCTTTTTCCAAACGCACCCATCACTTATTTGAATTGCCCTTTTGCCTGGAAAAAGTAGATACTATTTAGGCAATGCTCCATACCTGTGTCCAGAAGATGGCCATGTGCTGTTGTTGTACCTGTCGTGTCTCTTCTGGGGACGGGGTGCAATCGAGCTAATCAGCAATAATATTCTCAAGCTCACACCCACCGCCAGAAGCACTGGCCGGTGGGTTTTTTATTTTCGGGAGCATTTGACTCTTAGCGGCGTTAGCTTCAGTGGAACGCGAAGCCGTTTTGGCTAAACGCTAAGAGCTAAAAGCTAAAGGCTAGGTCATGAAATCCTCAAACTCGCTGTGGAAAGAAAAACTCGAAGGCAAAATGCCCGAGGATCTCGCTCGCGAGATCGACATTTTCGAAACCGAAATCACGCTGCGTAAACAGGGCAAGCTGGAAGAGCGCCTCTTCGCCGAAACCCGCCTGCGCCGCGGAGCCTATGGCCAGCGCTATGACAATGGCCAACGCAACGATGGACAAAAAATCCAGAAGCTGAACTTTCCCTCTGGCGATCTCACCAAAGGTCCGAACACGATGTGGGACGCCCCCGGCATGCAGCGCATCAAGATTCCAGCCGGCGGCCTGAACGCATCGCAACTGGAAACCATGGCCGAACTTGCCGAAGAATATTCCGACGGCATCGCGCACGTCACAACTCGTCAGGACTTCCAGCTTCACTACGTTCACATCGATGACACGCCAAGCGTGATGCGCCGTCTTGCCGCCGCCAATATCACAACGCGCGAGGCTTGCGGAAATTCCGTGCGCAACGTTACTGCTTGCCCATACGCTGGCGTTTGCACTGATGAAAGCTTCGACGTTACCCCTTACTCGCGCGCGTTATCGCGTTTCCTGCTCGGGCATCCCGATTGCCAGAACTTCGGGCGCAAGTTCAAGCCTGCATTCAGCGGATGCGCGCAACATGCCTGTGGGCTGACCAGCCTCCACGATCTGGGTCTCATTGCAAAAACCCGCGTGAACCAATCCACGGGAAGGGAAGAGCTCGGTTTCGAAATGTACGTAGGCGGAGGTCTGGGAGCGGTGCCCTACCACGCCAAGCTGCTCGATTCGTTTGTGCCGCCTGAAGAATTGCTCCCGCTTACTCAGGCGATCGCGAGAGTGTTCGCGCGGCTCGGCGAAAAGAAAAATCGTAATCGCGCCCGCATTAAATTCTTGGTCCAGGATTTAGGCATTGAGAAGTTTCGCGAGCTGGTATTCGAAGAGCGCAAGGTGCTTCCATTCGATCCGCGCTGGACCGAATACATCGAGCAGGCGCGTGCAGAATTTCAGGAAGCTCCGCTTAAGGCGTCATCAGCCGAGAACGTCGAACTCTCTCAGCTAGTCACGATCGGTAATTTGAATGGCGGCTCTGAAGACTTCAAGCGTTGGTTGAAGTTTAATATTAGGCCGCAGCGTCAGCCCGGCTATGTCACGGTTACGATCGCATTGCCGTTGGGGGACATCACTGCCAATCAGTTGCGCTCGCTGGCGGACATCATCCGCCGCTTCACCAGGGAAACCATTCGCACCACGGTAGAACAGAACTTCGCAATTCGCTGGGTCAGCAAAGCCGATTTGCCGGAGCTCTACAAAGCTCTCAATGCGGCAGGACTGGCCAACGTAGGCGCAGGAGCGCTGGTCGACATAACTTCCTGCCCCGGCACCGACACCTGCAAATTGGGGATCTCTTCTTCGCGCGGCCTTGCCGCCGAACTGCGCAGGCAGGTTGAAGAGAAAAACTTCGAATCAGATGAAGCCGTTCAGAAGCTTCACATTAAGATCAGCGGCTGCTTCAACAGTTGCGGCCAGCATCACGTGGCCGATCTGGGTTTCTATGGCGTCAGCCGCAAAATCGCAGGCCACGCCGTTCCGCACTTCCAGGTCGTTCTCGGTGGTGAATGGGAGCACAACGCGGGTTCCTATGGACTGCCGGTCGTAGCGGTGCCTTCCAAAAACATTCCGAACGTTGTCAGCCGCCTGACCGAGCGCTACTTGGCGCATCGTCAACCCGGAGAAGTTTTCAAGGATTTCGTTAAACGCACAGGCAAGGCCGAGCTGAAAAATATGCTCGACGATCTAACTCGTCCTCCTGCCGGCGATCGCTCTTTCTTTAGTGATTGGGGCGACGTACGCGAATACACGCTCGGCGACATGGGCAACGGCGAGTGCGCAGGCGAAGTCGTGTCCCTGGTTGAGTTCGGTTTGGCCGCTGCCGAAAGGGAACTGTTCGAAGCCCAGTTGGCCTTCGAGAAAGGCGAAGCCCCGCAAGCAGGTGCAGCAGCATATCATTCAATGCTGACAGCCGCGAAAGCGCTAGTTCAGGTCGAGAATCAAAACATCGGCAACGATCCCAATCAGATAGTCTCCGAATTCCGCCAGCGCTACTACGACACAAAACTATTTTTCGACCCGTTCGCAGGTGGAAAGTTCGCAGGCTATTTGTTCTCAGCACATGAAAAATCTACCCAGCCCTACACTGAAGAATCAAGCCGTTACTTGATCGACGAAGCCCAACTCTTCATCGATGCTGCCCACAGTTGCAACAACCGCCTGGGAAAGCTGGTAACCGTGTGATTTATCCGCTGTCATACTCTCACGGTGAGGAACTTAACTCCGGGTGTGTTGCATTGGTTCGTTCGTATCAGGGCACGGCTTCAGCCGGGCCGACATGGAAACGGCGCTAAAGGAAACGCGACGAAGGAGCGATACCGGCGTTGTAAGAGAAATCACCGGATGTAATAGACGGGAGGGCACGACTTCAGTCGTGCCGCTATGACGACGGCAAAAGTGAAACGCGACGAAGGAGTGACACCGCCGAGTCACCTTCGTTTGTAGGGAAGCACTGGGCGGGGTTACACCGGGAAGGACGCCGCGAGTCCGTGATGCCACAAACGGGAGGGCACGACTTCAGTCGTGCCGCTAAAATGACGAACGACAAACGCGACGAAGGAGCGACACCGCATACACGGGAGGGCATGACTTCAGTCTTGCCGCTACAACGAAGGACCAAAGCAAACGCGACGAAGGAGCGGCACCGCATATACGGGAGGGCATGACTTCAGTTTTGCCGCTACGACGAACGACCAAAGGAAACGCGACGAAGGAGCGACAACTTGCGATCCATACTCGAAGAAGAAACGGCAATCCAACTTCAACACGTAAACATAAAGCTTTGCTTCAACGAAAAGAATGCCGATCTCTCGCCCATCATTTCCATCTTTCACACCTGGATCCAAAACCAGGTATTCGACGAGCTCCTGATCGACGTCGCCGATTATCGACACGTCCACCACGGTCCCGGCCTGATGCTAATCGGACACGAAGCCGATTACAGCCTGGATCAGACCGACGGCATACTAGGCCTTCGCTACAACCGGAAAGCGCCGCTTCCTGGCACAAATCTAGAGCGCCTAAGCCAAGCCACACGCGCAGCCCTTGTTGCAGCCCAGCGTTTAGCAGCAGATACGAGGCTAAATGGAAGCCTAAGCTTTAACGGTCATGATATCCAATTGATAATCAACGACCGTCTTTTAGCTCGCAACGATGACGCCACGCGTGACGCAGTCAATGCGGATTTCGAAACCTTCGCCACAAAACTATTCGGTCATTCCGGATATTCACTATTGTTCAACACCGACCCG
>DATNAF010000444.1:0-5528 GCA_035572845.1 Terriglobales bacterium | reverse complement strand
CGAAACATCCACTGAAGCCCCAGCCCTTTTGAAATTAACTTACATAAGTGAAGCAACCTCCACCACTATTGCACCTACGGCTTGACAAGTAAAGAAACTTAACTTATATTGGTTAATGGGTGGGCGCTTCTGCCCGCCCGTAAGTCGCTTGAAACTAAGTCAGGCGATTTGATCCCCTCCTCTTAGATCTCTCTTCCACAACCGAGGAGGTTGCCTTATTTGATTCACATCTAAAGTCCACCGGCCGCGACTACACACGGTAACAGTCGCGCTGCTTGCGATAGCTTTCATCTTCAGTCCGGCGGTGTTGCTCAGCTCACGCCCGATTGGAAATTGGTCTTTGTCGTTTGCAGTCGCCTGCAGTGTGAGCAGCGTGATCTGGGCTTGGGTTCATTGGAAGAGGTCCTCAAGGCTCTCCATTCCTTCCATCGCGGACCGCGTATTGACGACCAAAAATTAGTCGAGCCTCACGAACATCATGAATATCCGCCCCCTATACGAAGGAAACCATCAATGGCAAAACAGATTATTTATAGTGACGAGTCCCGCCAGGCGATCTTGCGCGGCGTGAACCAACTCGCCGACACAGTGAAGGTAACCCTCGGCCCGAGGGGGCGCAATGTCGTTCTCGACAAGAAGTTCGGTGCGCCCACGATTACCAAAGATGGTGTCACGGTAGCGAAAGAGATCGAACTGAAGGACCCGCTCGAGAATATGGGCGCCCAGATGGTGCGTGACGTCGCGTCGAAGACGTCTGACGTTGCCGGTGACGGGACCACCACGGCCACCATTCTCGCGCAGGCGATTTTTCGTGAAGGCGTCAAGGCTGTTACAGCGGGCGCGAACCCGATGGCCGTCAAGCGCGGTATCGATAGGGCCGTCGAAGTGGCCGTTGAAGAAATCAAGAAGCTCTCCAAGCCCGTTTCCGGCGACATGATCGCGCAGGTCGGCAGCATTTCCACCAATAGTGATTCCACTATCGGCGACGTTATCGCCGGGCAGGGCATATGCCCCACAATTGGGTGTATACGGCCGATCCACGAATTGCGGGTTGTGATTGTAGAAGACTCCAACGTGTTTGCGCGGCGAATGCGAGAGGCGCTGGAAGAGATTCCTCATTTGGAGATCGTGGGGGCGGCGGCAAGTCCATCTGAAGCAATCGCTACTATTGGCGCAGAAAAGCCGGGTCTGGTGCTGCTGGATATCAATCTGACGGGCGGCAGCGGCATAGATGTCCTCAGAGCCATCAAGAACGGCGGATTTCCAGGCGTGGTGTTCATGATGACTAGCGAACCCTCCGAGCCGCTAAGGACCGCGTGCTTGCAGCTAAAAGCTGCCGAGTTGTTCGACAAGGTCGAGGCGGAAGAATTGCTGGCAGCCGTGGCCGAACTGGCCTCGGAACCCGCGCTGTAACCGAAGCTGAACAGGCCGACTCCGCACTGGATGACAGCGCCCTGTCGTGCCGTCCGGGCCTTCAGCCTCAAAGGCCACAACAACCTTTCGACCAGTTCGAATTGCACCCCCACATCAATAAAGCAGGGCTGTGGCGATCAATATGACCGCACTGGTAGGAGGAACCGCGGCATCGGTGTGGATTTCGTCACACTGCGGTGGCTATGCTGCTCCTGCCAGAATTTTTGTCTACTACTTGCGAGCGTCCCTCTTGATAACCGCGTGTTGGGCTTCACGCTTTCCGTGTGTCTGCTCACCAGCATCTTGTTCGGCATGTTGCCTGCGCTTACAACGGGGGAAGTCGCCCCAAACCTCCCAGGTTGATTTCGGTACCTTCAAGAACCGCTTTGACCAAAGGTCCCAGCCTCATGAATCCTGCATGGTCCGACGGCTTTTTGAAATACCCGGCCACCGCCAAATCCGCAACCGATGCTCGATCGCGCGGGGCGTCTGATGACGAAACAATAATCACCCGCGCCGCCCTACATCGTGAGGTTTGCCGTAGATGGTTCAAAACTTCGTTGACACTCCGTTTCGAGAGATTCATGTCGAGCAAAACCAGCACTGGGCAAGGCGTCCCTCAGCGGGACACTCCGGATCATGAACCAGCGGAATTCTCCATTTTTGCCGCGTAGCCGCGCCTCCAGCTCAAAAGGCGCACGGTCTCGACACATTTCCACCAATGGTCAAGAAGATGGTCATCCGGGTGCAGTCGCTTCTCAATCTGCTCAGGGTTTTTGGTCGCCTCGTAATCGAGACCTGAAAATTCAACCCAACGACAGTTAACGAACTCTAGCTCCCCGGTCGGTCCGTTCAGCCAGACGATCTGTGGACCGACTTCTGCAAGCTGCCGAAATTGTTTCTCGCTCTCGCGCAGCGCCTCGGCGCTCAGGCTGCTTTCAATCAGATCCGCTGCTTGGCGTGCGACCAGGTCGAGGAGGCGAAGCTCCCTCTCTGTCAGCCGGTGGGCTTCTGATAATGCGTCGACAGCATTCCCAGCACGCGGCCTGAGCGGCCCAGGAGAGGAGTTGACTGCACACTCGGCGCGCCTGCTTCGAGCATTACTTCGCGTGCAACCGTGTTGGGGAAAATCGCGCTTTGGGAAACATCGTCCACGATGACACGTTCGCCACACTGCAGCGCCGTGCCGCATGCAGCCACGCCATGCTCCATACCGTCGAAAAAATCGAGAAAAGGGGGCTTGAAGCCGCGTTGGCAAACGATGCGCAGCCTTCCCTTTCGGAAAAGTTGGATGTTGCCCATGTCCGCTTCGACGATTTCGATGGCGGTGTCGATGACTTGTTCGAGAAGCCCAGTGATCTCGCCAGACTGGGCAAGGCGGGAGCTGAGTTGCTGTAGACGCGTCATCGCGCTGAGCCCGCGACTAAGTTGTGCGTTCAGGTGCTCGATGGACTCTCGCGCCCTTACCTGTCGCGTAATGTCGCGAGCGATCTTGGATGCGCCGATGATGTGGCCTGCGCCAAGGCCTGGACGGAGTTGTGAAAGCCTCCATTACTGGCTCGATCCTGGGAAACCTCCTCCTCGCGTTAGGTGTATCGATCATCGCTGCCGGGGTCAAGAAGAAAACACTCAAATTTAATACCCTGGCGGCCCGAACACGAGCAACGATGTTAGCACTCGCGGGACTTTCTTTGATTCTGCCCGCCGCGTATCACTATGCAGTGACGTCGAGGACGCCGGGGCAAGAAGCGGAGTTGAGCACGGAATTCTCGATAATTCTTCTGATCACTTACGGGCTAAGCCTGCTATTCACGCTGCGAACGCATACTCAGTTGCTGTCGCCGGCCTGGGAGACGGGCGATGGACATGCTGTCTGGACGAAAAAAAGTTCCGTGACAGGTTTGCTGCTCACCTCTGCATTCATCAGGCGGATAAGTGAAATCCTGGCCGGCTCTGTCGAAGCTGCAGCGAAGCAACTCGGGTTGAGCGATCTGTTTGTCGGCGTCATAGTTGTCGCGATCGCGGGGAACGCAGCGGAGGCCTTGTCCGCAGTTCGCCGCGCTCTAGCGGGACGCATGGACCTGAGTGTCGGGATAAGCCTGGCAAGCAGTACACAAATTGCACTCTTTGCGAGGCTGTAACGGGAACTGTGTAAGCGGGTGAAGCTAGGCAGTCATCAGAGCGAGTCGATCAAGTCAGGCTTGAGGCGATCGCCAAAGATCATCATCAACTGATTCATAACTGTATCCCATCCCTGGCGTTTGGTCCAGCGATTAGTAAAATTGCGAATATTCAGGAACAGGATTTTGAAGACCGCATCGTCATGAGGAAAAACTTTGCGGTTGGAGATATTCTTACGCATCTGAGAGTGCAGACTTTCAATAGCGTTGGTGGTATAAATCATGCGCCGCAACTCAACCGGGTATTTGAAAAAAGTCGTTAGATCGTTCCAATGATTTCTCCAGCTGGCGGCCGACATCGGATAGCGCTCTCCCCAGAGTTGTTCGAATCGATCGAGGGCGACCACAGCGGCTTCCACGGTGGGCGCTGTGTAGATCGGCCGCATGGCGGCGCACAATGGTTTGCGGTCTTTATAAGAGACGAATTTGGTCACGTTGCGGATATGATGCACGACGCAGAGTTGCACGTCGGCTTGCGGGAAGATGGATTCCACAGCGTTGCGCAAACCGGTGAGCCCATCGCCGCAAACGATCAGCGCATCGTGCACTCCACGAGCCTTCAGATCGTTGAACACCTTGAGCCAGAAGCGGGCGCCTTCGGTTTCTTCAATCCACAGCCCGAGCACCTCCTGCCGGCCGGAAACACCGACGCCGAGCACGGTATACACACATTTCTTCAGAACGCCTTTGTCAGTGCGTACGGCCACGCGCAGGCCATCGACGAAAACAATAGGGTAGACACGCTCCAAGGGCCGGTTCTGCCAATCGACAATCTGTTGCTGCAACTCGTCGGTGGCGCGGGAAACGAACTGGGGCGAGATCTCGACGCCATAAATATCCTTGACGTGCTGCTCGATCTCGCGCGTGGTCAGGCCGCGTGCATACAGCGAGATGACGGCTTCCTGGAAGTTGCCGACTGAGCTTTGGCGCTTGGCGACGATCTTCGGTTCGAAGCTGCTGTTGCGATCGCGCGGGGTTTCAATCTCGACTTGACCAAAATCTCCGCGCACCGTTTTGCTGCCGGTTCCGTTGCGCGAGTTGCCGCTGCCGCGGCCCTCGGCATCGTGCTTGGGATAGCCAAGATGCTCTTCCAGTTCCAACTCCAGGAAGGCCTCGAGCGTGTCCTTCACCATCGTCTGAAACAGTTGTTTGGTATCCATGGCCTGAGTGCCGCCACCGGCGCGCACCTGGTCCATCAATAGTTTCTTGAAGTCTTTGGAATCTTCGTTGCGAGCGGCAAGAGCCGTTCCCAGCGGATTGGTTTGAGTCATGGAGCTTTTCCTTTCCGTTTTCCTTACGTTTCCGGTGAGCTCCACCATATTCGGGCCGGTTGAGCCGCCGCTTGCTTTGGGGAGCTTCGCTCGCCCTCCCGGGCTCTCTTCGCCCCCAAAGCAGCTATTGCTAGCCTATCCAAGCCCCAAATAACTTACACAGAAAATGTTACAGCGCCCTCTTTGCCGCTCCGGCACTGGTTCTAATGAGCCGCTTCACCGGACACGCGCCCATGAATCTGCTCTTTAGCCCGATCGAGATCACTGCTCTGGTACTGGCAATGGCGATAACAGGGCAAATTGCCGGTGACGGAGATTCTAATTGGTTCGAGGGAGTACAACTCCTGGCGGTTTACTTGATGTTGGCTGCAATGTTCTTTCTTATACCAGCTTGAGGTGCGAGCGTCGAGGAGTTGTGACTCTCGGTTGCTTCTAGATTTTGTCGGAGGGTGGGCCATTTGGAAGTTGAGTCTCCGGCGCGAACTTTAAAGTTTCGCCCGCAAGAGTTCACTTACCGGAATCTGCGGATTTCGGGTGAGTCGTTGGCAGAGTTTGCTCTTTCAGCTTGCCCTACGCAGAGCATCTTCGACGGCATTCGGATGCCGGGCGATTACAGCAAGCAGGACGCGCGCCGGTCCGTCCGGCCGCGTCCGACCCTGCTCCC
>DATNAF010000443.1:0-8504 GCA_035572845.1 Terriglobales bacterium | reverse complement strand
GGGCGGCAATTGATCGGCTATTCTAGATGTTCCCAAACAGGTTCGACCGCCTTGTTATCACTCAGGAATTAGAAAATGACATTGACCACATTTGTCCGCAAGAATGCGTTCCGCAATTTGCGGCGCAGCATTCTCACCGTGTTGAGCATCGGCTTTTCTCTCCTTTTGCTCACCCTCATGATGGCGATCTGGAGAAACTTCTATCTTCAGAAGGGCACCGAAGTTTCGGCATTGCGCCTAGTGACCCGGCACAAAGTCTCACTGGCATTTGAGATGCCCAGCTACTATCGCGAGAAAATTCGTGCCATTCCTGGAGTCGCTAACGTTGTGCCCGGCAATTGGTTTGGCGGCAAATACAAGGATGACAAGTCGAACAATTTTTTCGCCCAGTTCGGCACCGACCCCGACGAATTCTTTCAGGTCTATAAAGATTGGAAGATTCCCGACGACCAGATCGCCGCGTGGCAACACGACCGCGCTGGTTGCGTGGTGGACACGCACGTCGCACAGAAATTTGGTTGGAAACTGGGGCAGAAGATCATTATTGTGGGAACCATTTTCCCGGTGAATCTGGAATTGAATATTCGTGGCTTTTATACCGCGCCCGAGGACACTAGTTCGCTGTACTACAACCAGAAATACGTGGAAGAGTCGGTCCCATATTTGAAGGGCGTTAACGGCTTCTACACCATTTTGGCGAAGTCTCCGCAGGATGTTCCCAAGATTCAGGCCGCGGTTGACGAAACCTTCCATAGTTCGCCGCAACCCACCAAGACTGAGACCGAGAAGGCTTTCCAACTCGGATTCCTAGCCATGCTGGGCAATGTGAAAGCTTTCATCTTGAGCATTTGCGGCGCGGTTGTGTTTGCGATTCTTTTGGTTTCGGCAAACACCATGGCAATGTCAATTCGCGAACGAACGCGCGAAGTGGCTGTGCTGAAGACCCTGGGGTTCACGCGGCAAACGGTCCTAAAACTGTTCGTCGGCGAAGCGGTCGTGCTGGCGCTGATTGGCGGAATCGCGGGTTCGCTGGTCGCGCTGCTTCTCAGCGTTGGCGCGGCCAAAGCCGGCGGCATGGCGGGTGCCCTGAAAGTGGCGCCAGCGACCATGCTGGTGGCTTGGGGGGCGGCGGCGGTCATGGGTTTTTTCAGTGCGCTGGTGCCCGCGTATCATGCTTCGCGGCTGGGTATTGTGGAGGGCTTGCGCCACATCGGCTAAGCAAAACCTATGGCGATTCCTATCAGTTACAACATACGTAATTTAAAACTGCGCAAGAGCCTGACCATCATGACGGCGCTGGGCATCGCCCTCACCGTTACCACGGCATTGTTCATCATGGCGCTGTTGGCGGGGTTGAACCGGGCCTTCAAAACCAGCGGCAATCCGCTGAACGTAATGGTGATGCGCAAAGGCTCAACCAGCGAGCTGACCGGTCCATTTCCGGCGGAAGATTTCCCCGTTCTGAAGACCTTACCCGGCATTGCCAAGGATAGTCACGGCGAGCCGCTGGTTTCCGGTGAAACCGTGGTGGTGATCGTGCTACCGCGCGCCGACGGGTCCGGCGAAGTCAACGTTTCCGTCCGCGGGATGATGCAGGATGGCTTAGAGCTTCGCAGCGGAGTAAAGCTGGTGCAGGGGCGCTGGTTCACTCCCGGGCAGCGGGAGGTAGTGGTTAGTGACAGCATTCATAAGCGATTTCGCAACTCTAATGTCGGCGACACGATGGAATTCGGTAAAGGTCTGTGGAAAGTGGTAGGCGTGTTCGATGCCGGCGGGACCGCTTACGAGTCCGAAGTCTGGGGCGACGTCAACCAGATGAATTCCGACTTCAATCGCCAAGGTGTGTACAGTTCGGCATACATGCGGGCCACCGATCCGCTCTCGGCTCAAGCCTTGAAGAACCGGGTGAGCGACGACCAGCGACTGAAGCTTGATGGCGCTTTGGAGACCGAATATTACGCGAAGCAAACCAGTTCCGGAGCGGTCATCCGCTTTATCGGAATAGTAGTGGCTGTGATTATGGCCATCGGATCCAGCTTTGCCGCAATGAACACGATGTATGCGGCTGTATCCTACCGATCACGCGAGATTGCGACTTTGCGGGTGATTGGATTTTCCCGCCCAAGCATTTTGACGTCTTTCGTTCTTGAAGCTGTTCTGCTGTCTTTGCTTGGAGCGGCAATAGGCATTCTGCTGATGCTGCCCTTTAACGGAATGACCACCGGAACCCAAAATCAGACCACGTTCAGCGAGGTTGTATTCAGCTTACGAATGACTCCGGCGGTAATTGGGGCGGCAGTCGGTTTTGCTGTGGTGATGGGACTCATCGGCGGTATTGCGCCGGCCTGGCATGCAGCACGGCAAAATATTCTTAATGCTCTTCGAGGCTAGTTACTGAACATGGCAATTGATACGAAGCATGACGATTTACAGAGCCTGCGCATCGACCGCTCGGGGAATGAAAACGACAGCCACGGGTCTATGTGGGCCCGCCGCTACATTGTTTTTGGAATCGCTGTGGTGGTGCTCCTCGGGCTCGCAGCTTTGGCGTATCGGCTGTTCAGTAGAGAGGCACCAGAAGTCGAAGTAGTCCATGCGTCTGTGGAGAGCAGTGCAGTTGGCGGGACTGTTTTGAGCGCGACGGGCTACATCGTTGCTCATCACAAGATCAATGTGAACTCCAAAGTTACGGGCCGCGTGAAGTGGATCGGCGTTGAGAAAGGCGACAAAGTTAAAGAAGGCCAGGTCCTAGTGAAACTCGAGGATGATGAGTTCCGTGCGCAATACCAGCAGGCACACGGCGCCGCCGAAAGTGCCCGCGCGTATCTCGCCGAACTTGAGCACGGATCGCGTCCAGAAGAAATCGCCCAGTCCCAGCACAATTTGGACGAAGCCCGTGCAACGTTAGCCAACGACAAACTTACTCTCGACCGCACACGCGACCTGTTTACGCAGGGTGTCGTTGCGAGGCAGGCGCTTGATGATGCCCAGGCTAAATTTGACTCCGACCAGCAGCGGGTCGATTCGCTGGACAAAACACTTCAGCTTTCAAAGCTCGGCCCTCGCGCCGAGGAAATCGACCGCGCCAAAGGAGCACTCGAGCAGGCCGAAGGCCAGGAGGCATATTCAAAATCTCTTCTGGACGCCACGGCAATTCGAGCGCCGGTAAACGGGACGATTCTTGACCGCACCGCGGAAAAAGGCGAGCTGATTACCGCACAATTTGCCAGCTCTGCCGAAGGCGGACCCCAAGGTTCCGTCGTTTCTCTTGCGGACTTGAATGATATCCAGGCAGATCTCGATATCGCCCAGGACGATTTCGCGAAGCTCACCCCGCATCAGAAAGCTGTGGTCACGGTGGACGCATTTCCTGGTCTGCACTGGGACGGTGTGATTGCAGAAGTTTCCCCCGAGGCCAATCGCCAGAAAGCGACCATCGAGGTAAAGGTCCAGATTCTGAATCCGGATTCGCATTTGCGGCCGGAGATGAACACGACCGTCCGTTTTATTGCGGATGAAGATAAAAGCACGAACGCAAACTCGCAGCCAGCGGGAGCTTTCGTGCCCTCCGCCGGATTGCGCGATGCCAATGGTCAGAAATATGTACTGCTCGCATTCGACGGCAAGGCCATACGGCGCAACGTAAACATCATTTCGCAACGCAGCGGCGGCGACCTGGTGAGCGGATTGAACGGCGGCGAGCCGGTCATCACAACCGCACCTGAGAGTTTGAAAGACGGTGACAAAATTAAGATCAAGGGACAATCATGAGCACTGCTACGGTGAATCAAGTTGCTACAGGAACGAAAGTTGTACAGGCGAGAAACGTCAGCAAGATCTTTAAGCGCGATGCCTTTCAAGTGACGGCACTCGACAACGTGTCCATCGAAATCACAGGCGGCGAGTTTCTGGCGCTGATGGGGCCCTCAGGTTCGGGCAAGACCACGCTGCTGAATATGATCGCGGCTATTGATCGGCCGACGCACGGCGAACTTCTAGTGCTTGGCCAGAATATCTTCAGCTTCAGCGACGGGCAATCAGCCAAATGGCGGAACGAGCACATCGGATATGTGTTTCAGACGTTCAACCTGATTCCGGTGCTGACAGCATTTGAGAACGTCGAATTGCCACTGCTGCTCACCAAGCTGAACGCGCAGCAAAGAAAAGACCACGTGATGACGGCGCTGAAGCTAGTCGGTCTTGAAGAACGAGTACATCATTTGCCGAAGCAGCTTTCTGGTGGACAGGAACAACGCGTGGCCATCGCGCGCGCCATCGTTAGCGATCCAACATTGTTGCTGGCTGACGAGCCAACCGGCGACCTGGACAGTCAATCAGCAACTGAAGTCTTGGAGATCCTGAAGCGGCTGAACGAAGACTTTCACAAGACCGTGGTTATGGTGACGCACGATCCACATGCGGCCTCTTATGCGCATGTGACCCGACACCTGGAAAAGGGCATGCTGCTTCCGGCCTAGTATCGTGAAATGGACGGGCGAGGACGCCCGTCCCCCCATTTTCCCCGGGTCGCAGCTAGCAGCTAATTTTGCCGGCAGTTGGCTACACCAGAGAAGTGAGAGGAAGACAGCTCCAAGGTCACTTTGCGCGTGATAACACCGTCTGCTCGGGATCGATGACCAGCCTTCGGGTTCCGGCTGGCGCGGATATCCGGAATTGAGTTTCTTCACCTTCTGCGAAAATTCGTTTTAGAAAAATATTCTTTCCGCCAATTGAAGCGTACACAGGAACCGCAGTGACCAGCGTGTCCGGCGTCTGCTTCTGAATCAAGGTACCGGTAACCAGAGTAGTTTTATTTTTTTCTTTATCGCTGAATTTCACGTCGCGAAGATCAAACGCCGGAATTGCAGTGCCGTTGATCCAGCCTTCGTAAAACCAGTCGAGCGACTTATGCCCTTCATACCAAAGTGATGGCGGCAGTTCGGATTCAAAAATGTGCATCAGGTCGGCGGTGCTCAATGCTTTGTCCTCGTAATCTTTCCTGAGCTTGCGGAGAGCGCGCAAGAAAGGTTCATCTTCCATTTTCCGCGATATGGGACTGCTGGTCGAAGCTTTGCTTTGCGCGTCTCGCATCATGGTGCGCAACATGTGCAGCATCCAGGTACCGCGCCCGTAGCAGATCGGCTGATAGGCTCCGGGAAATTGCGATGAAGAGAGCCGGAACCCCAGCGTTACCGGGCCAGCATCCATCAGTGGCATTCCCTTCGGACCTTTGGCCAGCAAATCATCGCGATAACTCGCCATTACGCGCCGAAACTTCGCTGGATCTTGTGACTCCAATAGCATCAATGAGCTGTAGTTCGCCAGCGCCTCCATCATCCATTGATCGCGATAGCCGCTCCAATTCACCAGGTCGCCCCACCACTGATGTGCGGTTTCGTGCGCGATCACCTGGTCAGAAAGAATTCTGCGCACTGGATCAGGTTGTAATTTGGTTTTTTCCTGCGGCGTGAGGAAAGAATAAGTGGAAAGAAAAATCAGGCCCGGCCAGCCTTGGCTGACGGCCCCCGGCATCTGGGTAATATTCAGTTCGTCGTATGGATATGGGCCGAAGTAGCGCTCGTAAAATTCGATCGCTTTGGCCGACGCGGCCCCTACTGCCTGCGTATTGACGGCCGGCGACGGGGTTTCCGGAACAGAAATCATGGGAAACGAACGCAGGCCGCCACTCGGCACCGCAGTACCGGGACCAGGCGTGGATGGAATGACTGAGTCGGCAAGATTCGTGGTCCCCGGAAATCCGCGTTCTACATTGACCGTGGCATAGGTCGAGACCGTAACCGCGCCGGTACGATTCACGTTTTGTGAATACTTGCCCAGATTAAACCCTGCAACCGGCACTGGTCGGTCGGTTATCCATCTTGAAGTCTGCTCGCCGCCAGCAGCGTTGATTTTGGTCCGATGCCCGGTGGCCACCAGCGTCCAGGCGATGGGGTAATGAAACTGCAACTCGAACGACGCCATGGCGAAACCGCGATTGGGATACCACGTACCGTGTTCTCCCACATACAGCAACCCGTTGGCTGCCTCCGAAAGCACTGAGCCGGAATATTTGAACGTCAACTCGAGCTTCTGGCCCTTTTCAAGCGACTCGGGCAAGATCACCGCGACCGCATCATTGCCCTGCTTTGCCAAATGCGAGCCTTCGACTGACTGATTGTGAATAAACTCCGCCGGCTTGCCATCGGCCGTCACTTCGCTGACACGAAGAAAACGTGACAACTCGAAGAACATGACACGCCTGGTTCTCTGGCGCGCGACCACGCTGAGAGTGGCCTTAGCCTCCAGCTCCTTCACGGGCTTAATGTAAGCATCGATCTTGAAAATGGTGATGTCGAAATCAGAGGCGGAAGGTTCGTCAACTTTGCTGCGCTCGGAAATTGGAGCCGAACCGGCGGGGATTGGTACCGCGAATGAAGCCCATACATCGTAATAATCTTCGCCATCCGTATGGCGGTGTTGCCCGGCCTCAACTTGCTCTTGCATCAGCGAGTCATAACGCACATCAAAAGCGCCGAGCTTGTTGCCCTGCACATAGGCGTGCAGCATCCGGTCCGTAGGTTTTGCTGCCGGGCCCTTGCTTCCGGGCAAGCACTCGCTGTAACTCAGCAGGAGACGAAGCGCATCTTCTTCGGCAAGATTGTGCGCAGTGCCGCCCCACAAGCTTACAAAACCATCTGGATCATCCGCCTGACGCAAGTAGGGCTGCAGTTCGGCCAACACATCGTCATTGAAGCGAAAATAAGCATCGGAAAATGTCTCTTCCAGAATCGCGCTTCCGGTAAAGAGCGACATCGACGCGCGCTCTGCCTGATTAGGCGGCATCAGCAACACCTCGCCGTAGCCTTGGTAAAACGCTCCGGTAATGTGTCCGTCGACCGCTTCAGTAAACGCGATGGTGCCATCGTCGAGCGAAATATGAATTTGCGCGCGGTCGAGTGAAGCTTCTCGGATCTTATAAACCTTCGACTTATCCAGCCCAACTGATCGAAGCTTCAGATAAAAGGTCTGCGCTGGATTTTTCGCGTCGGCATCTGCGGGTATTGAAGTGGCGGGTGTTTGCGCGCAGCCGGCAACGGCAATGGCGGAGAGGAAGATTGCAGCCGAAAATACTTTCACAGCCCTACACATGTTCTTGCGGGACTTTCATGAATCCTGAGGACAATACTTCTGCGTGACCTTGGTCACCTTCGAATCAGGCTCCCGCACCCATAGAATGCGCCTAAGTGCGCATATTTGTCACGCCATACTATTGCCTGGCCTTGGTGGTTGCCGGGATCATCCGGCCGTCTTCGGCGGACATCATCCATTTGAAAAATGGTGAGGCCATCTATGCCGACCAAACGAAACAAACCGCGCATGGGATCGAATACCAGAAGGGTGATGACACCTATTCGCTCCCAAACTCGGTAATCCAGAGCGTTGAAAAAACCGCGTTGCCCGAAACAACTGGAGTAGTTGTTGTCCAACCGCTCCCCGCGTATACACCTGAGGCGTCGGCGGGCGGCGAAGAGCATTTTCTGGATGAGGTAATTCACGGCGGCAAAGTAGACCGCAGCGCTCTCATTAAAATTGACGCGCACGGCAATCGGGACGAAACCGCAATTGCCTACTACATTGCAGGCAAGCAGGAATTCGAAGCTGGGGATTACGGCTCAGCTCGTCGTGATTTTGAGAATGCGCTGCGGAACAATCCTAAGAATCCCGCAATTCTCAATTTTTATGCCTCCTTGCTGGTGAAAACTGGAAACGCGCAGCAGGCGATCACCTATGCCGAACAAGCTGTGTCACAGGCCCCCGATTCAGCCGACGCTTACGCGGTACTTGGTTACGCGCAGTATTCTGCCGACCATCCGCGGGAAGCAATTCAAAGCTGGAAGAAGTCGCTTGCGCTACGGCCGGACTTTTCCATCCGGCAGATGCTTGCCCGCGCGCAGCGGGAAAAATATGTGGAGAGCAACTACTCTGAGCGTGAAACCGGACACTTTGTGCTGCGCTACGAGGGCGCGCAGAGTTCTGAAGCGCTACGTGCGCAAATCCTGGAAACGCTGGAGTCAGACTACCGGGATTTATCGCGCGAGTTCGGCAGCGAGCCGCGATCCAGTATTTCGGTCGTTCTTTATACGAATCAAGCTTTTTTCGATGTGACCCATGCCCGCGCCTGGGTGGGTGCATTAAACGACGGCAAAATTCGCATTCCGTTGCGCGGTATGGCAGCCGTGACTCCAATGCTTGCGCGCGTACTTAGGCATGAGTTAGCTCATTCCTTTATCGACCAGATAACCCAGGGCCGATGCCCGCAGTGGCTGCACGAGGGGATTGCGCAGATGCTGGAACCAAGAGCAGTTAATGGAGGCGCAACATTGGCGCAACTGTTCAAGGCGGATCACGAGATCCCCCTGAATTCGTTAGAAACAGGATTTCAGATGCTCTCCAGCGCTCAAGCAGAACTCGCTTATGCCGAGTCACTAGCGACTGTGGCTTAC
>DATNAF010000442.1:0-14932 GCA_035572845.1 Terriglobales bacterium | reverse complement strand
GCAGGACGAAACGGCGGTACGAGAAACGCTCGTCGCTCGTGGGCGGTTGTCCATGCGGTGATAGTGGTGGGTTCGATGGGGGTCTGTTGAATGAGTCCCTCTACCGGACCGTACGGGCTGACGGAACCGATGCCGGTAATTGAGACGGGCGGCAGATTCGCACTCATGAGGCGCCGCTCCCGAATATGAGGACCGTGTTGCTGCCGCCAAAGCCGCTGGAAGCAGACATCGCCAGGGGTAGAGGTTGACGTTTCACTCCTCCCCTTAGCCAATCAACGCCAGGGCTGTCGACGGGATTGGTGAGCCGCAGCGTCGGAAGCAGCGCGCCCGAACGAACAGCCATGATCGTGATGGCTGCCTCAATCGCGCCAGCCGCACCCAAACAGTGTCCCAGGTATGATTTGGTCGAAGACACGGGAATGGGACGGCTGCGTCCGCGGAAAGCGGTTTCGTACGCGTTGGCCTCGGCACTGTCGTTCAGAGGGGTGCCGGTGCCGTGAGCATTCACGTACCCAATGTCATCCACGCTGACTCTCGCCATTTGCATGGAAAGGCGTATGCAATCGGCCAGTCCGCTTCCTTCTTTATGCGGTGCGGTGCTGTGAAATGCATCATTTGTCATAGCCCAGCCTCGCAGCACCGCCAGGATCTTGGCATTACGGGCAATGGCTCCGGCCAGGGTTTCGAGGACGAGAACGGCGGAGCCTTCGCCCAGGTTCAGGCCCTTGCGATTCTGATCGAAAGGAGAGCAAGGATTGGGATCCAGTGCTTGCAGAGAGTTGAATCCACTCAAGGTGAACGCGCACAACGGGTCGCTGCCTCCTGCCAAGAACATTGGAGCGGCCCCCTCGAGCAGCATGTTAGCGGCGAGCGCGATCGCCATCGCTCCAGATGAGCAAGCCACGGAGACCGCACAACGCGGTCCTTGAATCCCGAAGTGGTCGCCGACAGAATCAGCAACGTGCGCGAACGGATAGGATGCGGCCCGCGATAGACCGCCGGATCGGCGATACCAGGCGGCCGGATCTTTGGCGATTCCGGTATCGATCTCGGTCAGCCCGCCAAGCGTACTCGCCATCACGATGCCGCTTTCACGGAAAACAGAACTATTGCAACCGGAATTCACTATTGCATCCTGCGCGGCCGTCACCGCAAGTTGATCGGTGCGCGAGTGCTGGGAAGTTGAGCTTCTCGCCAAAGGTTCAAAGTCGCGGATCTGGGCGGTCGTTCCATCGAAGCCGGGATAAACATCATCTTTTGTGCGCTCCAGACAGCATTTGCCCGATAACATGCCCGCCTGCAAGCAGTCGAGCCCGATGCCGTAGGGGCTAACGACTCCGACACCAGTAACGACGATGGTTTTGTGGGTATCAGTCAAGGGAGGCAACCGGCTACGAGTAAAAAGATTCAATCACCGATGGTATTGGCTCGTCAATCTGCTTCTGGGCAGGCCACTGCATAGAGGCGGACCATCATTGCGTAGGTTCCGTCGCCCGTTTTCTTGCGACGATTAGAACATGAGCTAACGGCAAACGGTTCTTGAATCGGCGCTCCTCAAACTGCATACCGGCGCTCTCGAGCACGCGGCGGTACTCGGCGATGGACAAGATTTCAGGCCGCAGGTCATGGTGGCTGCACGCAAAAATCAGCCGCTCGAAAGCCATCGTGATCGCGGTGCGAACGCCGCGTTCGCGATCGTGCACCCGAAAAATCAAGATTCCATCGGCCGCGAGTGCTGAACAGCACCGTTTCAGCAGAGCCGATTGATCAGCCGCCGACAAACACTGTAAGACGTCCATAATCAAAATCAGACCGGCTGGCGGAAGTTCGAACTGACGGACGTCAGCAACGGTCACCTCCGCGTCGAAAGAGGCGAGTGCCTTGCGAGCCACGGCGATGCGATGCTCATCCAGGTCACAGCCAACCAGACGCCGCTGGTGGTCACCGAAAGCCACAAAACAAAGAGCCATGCCATAGCCGCAGCCCAGATCTACAACCGTTCCCGATCCCAGATTTTCGGCGATGAGCAGTTCAAAGATGCGATCCAGGCGGAGCTTCCAGCGGATGAACTCGCGATCCGGACGATCGGATTGGCCGAACATCGCATTCACAAAGCGGATCCGTTCCCGAAGCTCCGGATTGGCGGACCGCCGAAGGTATAGATGGGCCACAATTGTAGCAATGGCCGCACACACCGCCGCAACTAATATAGCCAGTGCGACGCTGCCTATTACCCAGGTGAAAAGCTGGTCCTTGTTGATATGGCCGCGCATGCCAGCCAACTCGGACAGGCTCAGTGACAGGAAGGAGCCCGTCCGTAGCAAGCAGCCCAGTTCCACAGAAGCGAAGATAGTCGGAGGCAGGAGCAACGGATTGTTGATGAAAGTGGCGGCGACAGTCAGCGGCTTATTCAGCCTGAAGAGCACTGCCAGGCCTATTGCCGCCAGGGTTTGGAAGCCATAGATGGGCAGAATGCCAATAAAAATTCCCACGAAGACGGCAGCGGCCGCGTGAGATGGGTCAAGCCTCTCCTTGAGCAAGAGGCCAAAAAATTTCCGCGCCTCGGACTTAAGTCTTCGGATCACCTGGAGCACGCCCCGAGAAAATTAAAGACGCAAACGCCACGCATAGTGGTCAGAATCAGCGGATCGTCTCATGCTCCGAGAAAACGAAATGCCAGCGACCACAGACACACACGCACTGTATCTCGTACCGGTTTCATCTTCGAGCGTGCCTGTCCATCGTCGTAGACCGTGTGGACGGGAGCATGTGCGATGGTACAGCCGGAGCGGGCCATCTTTATCAGGATCTCCATCTCCAGTTCGTAGCACCGGCTCCGCAGTTTTGCCCCATCAAGTTTGTCCAATCGGAACAACCGGAACCCACTTTGGCTGTCCCGGATTTCGTGTCCGACGAGCGCTGAAGCCAAGCGGCTACCAATGACATTCGAAAAATACCGCGGACGAGGCATGCGGACGCGATCGAAAGAGCGCGCGCCAATGATCAGGTCGGCTCCGGTCTCTTCGGCCACGCGAAGCATGAGCGGAATATCTTCCGGAAAGTGCTGGCCGTCACCATCAAGGGTAATGACGTGGGTAAATTTGCGGTCGCGTGCGAAAGCAATGCCGGCTCGCAGGGCCGAGGCCTTGCCGCAATTTTTTGGCAATTGCAAACAAGTAGCTCCGGCAGCCCGCGCGATCTCCGCCGTACCGTCACCGGATCCATCGTCGATGACCACAACCTCTGCAACATGTTGCCGAGTGCGCTCCACAACGTTTGCGATGTGAGGAGCTTCGTTGAAAGCAGGAATTAGGGCACAGGTTCGCATCTCGCCGGTTCCAGTGTACCTCGGGCATCCTCCCGTGGTCCGGCCAGGACAAATTCGAATCCCCGTTTCCTGAGCTCGTCAATCACCTGAGGCAAGGCTTGGAGCATGGCATCCGTTCCCCGAGGCAGGTGATCGTGCAGCAGGATTACGTCCCCATTTGCCACCTTATTCAGAATGCGCGCGGCAAGAACGTCTGAGTTTGCGGTAAACGTATCAAGCGTGCGAATGCTCCAGGAAACATACTCCAGCCCGGCATTTTCAAGATACGGCGCCAGAAGCGGATGGCGCAGACCAACCGGGGAACGAAAAAAACGCGGCGAGGAGCCGCAACTGCGCCGAATGCTCTCCGTGCAACGCTCGATCTCAGACCGCAAAAGACCGGGCATAAGAAAGCAAAACAGAGGATAGTGCGACCAGGTGTGGTTGGCGATGAGGTGTCCTTCTGCCCAAGTGCGGCGCACGATTTCCGGATACTGCTCCGCGCGCTTCCCCACCACGAAGAAGGTTGCTTTTACGTCTTTTTCCCGTAGTAGATCGAGTAACTTAGGCGTATCCACCGGGTCCGGGCCATCATCGAATGTCAGGGCTACGCACTTCGTGCCCTCGACTCGCGATCGGTTGGCGACCAGCCATTGATTGCGCGGATGAAACAACAGGAAAACGATGAGCAGTGTGGTCGCGGTCAGGACTGCAAGGAACAGCCGGAAAAAACCAAATACATAAAATAGGCCCAAGAAGGCGCTAATCAAGAACAGCAACGAGAAAAAGATAACCGACCGCGCCATACCGGTTGTCGCAAACCCAATGAAGCCGCAGGAGAGTCATCTTAGCATGCGGTCGCGATGCTTAGGCGCTTTCTTCTATGCGGAATAAATCGCACAACGCATCTTTTAACTCTTCGCGTATGTGGGAGTTGTGGATGTGCGGAAGCGCCCGAATTGATGCCGCGAGAATGCGGCTGAATTCGCTGGCGGTGAGCAGCTGAGAATTGATTTCAGGAGAAAACAGATCCGGGTTGCGCATTGGAAATCGTAATACTTTTTGCGCGCTCATGAGTCCACCCCTACCTGCTTACGACTATAGCACCTTTCGTATTTTCTTCGCAGCTATATTTTGGTCCTTGCCCTCGCTCACTCAGCTTGAGAAACAGCCACCGGCGGGTGTTTACGGCGCGACACTCAACACGATGACCCGGTCGACGTCACTTTTTCCTTCTGGGGGAACCTTCAGCACCACGCCGTCGCTGGTTTGCTTGAAGTCAACAGGCGATTCATTTCCGAATTCCTGAGCGCTCTTAATCGTTTTTCCAATTGGAGGCAGGGCCAGCAGCGGAGCTTTCCACTGCAGAACATGAACATAGACTTTGCCGTCTTTTTGAGTGGTGACGCCCCAATCGGCGGGCGCAATCGGACCACCGCGCGTCCCGTAAACGCTCTCTCCGTAGCGCGACATCCATTCGCCAACCGCGTGCAGGCGGGTTACAAATTCGTCTTCTATTTCGCCATTCGGCATGGGGCCGATGTTCAGCAGCAGGTTTGAATTATTTCCCGCCGCGCGAACCAGCATCTGCTCGACTTCTTCCGGGCTTTTGAACTTGTGATCGCCGATGTTGAATCCCCAGGAATCGTTGAGCGTATTGCTGCTCTCTAATGGAAGCTGGTCGCTCACATAATTTGTGTTGAATCCGGCGGTGTTGCGGCCGGGAAGGTCGCGCTCGAAGGTCTGAACGTCTTCGCCGGGCTTGGGCGTCTGGTGATGATTGGGAATGATCAGCGCGGCAGGCTGCAATTGATGGATCAGCGAGTAAGTTTTCTGCAGGTGCCAATCGGCGTCGGGCTTGTCCCACATTCCATCGAACCAGATCCCGCCGATCGGGCCATAGTTCGTGAGTAATTCGCGCAGTTGCCCGTCCATGTAGTTATCGAGATATGCATTCCAATCGCCGTGGTCGGGCCGGCCATTGTCCCATGCGGTTACGCCGCGCGGGTAGTAATCCGGATTGTGCCAATCGAGCTGCGAATAATAAAAGAAGAGCTTAATACCCTGGCGGTGGCATTCGTCAGCCAGCATCTTCAGCGGGTCTTTCTTGTAAGGCGTCCGTTGAACAATATTCCAATCCGAAACTTTGGAATCGAACATGGCGAAGCCATCATGATGACGGGAAGTGATGGTGATGTACTTCATACCGGCAGCTTTGGCGAGCGCGACCCATGTCTTAGCGTCAAATTTTTCGGGATCGAAAAATTTAGGCAGACGTTCATATTCGTTGAGCTGGAGCTTGCGGTTATGGAAAATCCATTCCCCGTCACCTAATACGCTGTAGACACCCCAGTGGATAAACATGCCGAACTTCATATCCTGAAAATCCTGGCGCGCTTTTAGATTTTCGGGTGAGGGTTGATAGCTGGACTGAGCATCGGCTGGCTCTGCTGCTCGCACCGCCATTGACAGGAAAATCTGAAAAACAAGAAAGAGCAGGAGGATATTTTTACGGTGGATTTTCAGCAGTGCAGAAAAGCCCTGGCGATTATCACTGATTGCGCTCATGCCATTCACCCTTTAATCGAAATTTAAGAAAATGGTCTTAGATCTTTGTATCCGCGTGCATTCGACAGTTTTGTCGTCCTTACGTGCAAAGTCAATGGTGCCGAACCCTTCTAATGACATTCCGACGGAAGATCAGCTGTATTTGTCTCGTTCGGTGAGGGTTGGGTAGAGCGGGTGTTTACTTCGAGGTTTGTAGCCCCGACTCTACTTCCGGGTGACCGCGCGGCCAATGGGCGTGGACGCCCGTCCCTACACGGTTCTCTAATCTTCCAGCAGCACCCATTATGCGGAGCCAGCAAAAGAGACTATCGCTATTGCGTACCGCTGGCAGAAGTTTCGGGTGACGTACGTGTTGGTAATGGCCGATATCCATTACGAGTGCGGATGTGATATTTTTTGCCGTTTGCCAACTTTACGCTAATCGAACGCCAGCCGCGGTTGGGATTGGGCAGCGGGTAATAGCTCAACGAGTAGAGATGATTCAAGTCATCGCGGATAGAAGCGAATGCCTGTTTTTGTTCGTGCCAATTCTTTGCGAAATAAGCCTTCCCGCCGGTAGCCGCTGTCATTCTCTCGAAAACCGCGGTTGAGACAGGCTCCAGTTGCGCTTCGCGTGTGCTGACCATGTAAATGACGACGCCGGTCGATTCCGCCAGTTCGGCCACGTCCTCGGGGGGAACAACGCTTGCGTTGTCCGGTCCATTAGAGAAGACTACGATGACTTTTCGTCCGGTATACTGCGCGGCATCTTTTACGGTCAGCAGCAAACAGTTGTAGAGAGCGGCATCATCTCCGGCGACGGTGGTGCGGACCGCCCGCTGGATGGCAGATCGATTAGCCGTGAGGGATGCGTCGCGAGTCAGGTCGCGACTGTAGGAATAGAAAGAAACTCGATTGACGTTCTCTAACGAGCGTACGAAATCAGCGATCGCATCCTGCGCGAACACAAAACCTTTGTACATGTAATTGCTGGTGTCAAATAGGACGAACACATTGGAGCCGGCCAGCGTTGAATTCAGCGAGCCCAGGGTGCCGTTGCTGGGAAGATCACTGGAAGAATCGGCCGGCAAATTTGCGGGGGGATCCTTAGCTTCAGGGGTATTTGACGCCAGCTCTTCGACCTTACGTGCGGGGCTGTCGCCTTCTCCAAAGGTCGCGATCTTCTGACGAATTCCATCTTCATTGATTTCGAAATTTTCCGGGTGAAGACCCGTGACGTAATTTCCTTTGTTGTCGGTGACGGCGACATTCAGCTGCACCATGTTCACGGTCACGCGAAACTGAGGCTGGGGAGTCTGTGCCGAAGACGTATTCGGCCGAACCCCGAGAACGATTGCCAAAATTAAACCGACGGAGAGAAAGAACCTCTTTGCCATCATGAACCCCTTAGCCACAAGCACGTTATGGTCAGCGTCTTACAATGATTAGTGTTCCTGAGTGTGAAACTGCCGCGCCGTCGTCGTCGCCTGAGGCAGCACGGCGATTTTTCCCTGGCGAAATTCTTCGCCCGCCTCGCGCATGGCGCGAAGCAAAGCTTGCCAGTCTTCAAATTCGGTGGCAAAGATTTTCTCCACCATTCGATGGGTCAATTCCGGAGCCATCAGATTCAGCATCTCGGGTTCATAACCCGCTTCGTCAGCCAATCGCGCCCAATAAAGATTGTTTGAGTCCCAGGATTCTGCCATCAGGCGGCTGGAATATCCCGAAAATGCTGGGAACGGCTTCACATTCAGCAACTCGGGGGTATAAGTTTGCGCCAGTGTCCGATGGGGCACACCGAAATCTCTCGACAGTCGTTGCCAATTCACCTCAGCGGGATATTGTCTCGTCAGGCGATCAAGTTCCTGGCCGGAGGACCCCCATACACTTTGATCGGCCGGGAATCTACGCCGGAACTCAAAGGTGAGATAAAAAGTATCTGCGGGAGTTATGTGCGACAGCGCTTCTTCGGGGTGAGTCCGACCTAAGGACTGATCGAGCCACGCTATTCTTTCCGGGGACATCCGTTCAGAAAGAATGTCCAGGACCTTACTGCGCAAGGCATCGTTTGAAGCCGACGAAATTATCAGTTCCTCGCCTGCACGTTGAAAGAGTGCTACGGCGTGGAGCTCGTTACGGCTCACATGCCACCATCGCGACATTACGGAATTGCTTAACAGGTCGGGCACGACCTCTTTCCAGATCAGGGCCTGCACATTCTCGGGAGATATAAAGTCCTGCTCCGCGTCTGACAGTACATACGCCAAATCGGCGAGAGAACCCACGAGGTGCGCGCCGCCACCGGCGGGCGAACCTTCTCCAAATAGTTCGGGCGCACGCCACAGTCCCTCAATGCCAGTCACACTATCTCCGGAAAAATCGTGCGAGCGGACAAAGAGCGGATTAATTCTCAGGAGCTGCGCTCCCGGTGGCTCGTAGTAGGCATAGTTCAGGCCAACCAAAGTGTCGCGGAGAAATGGCGCAAGCTGACCGCGCGCCTCCTCCAGCTTCGCGTGGGAAACCGGAGATTTCAGGACCTTGGTCAGGTCGGTCTGCATCTGCAGCTCAGTGTGACGATTGTTGTAAATTCCCGCCGCCCATTCAGTTCTTTCGGACGAAGTGAAAATGGGCCGCGGCATTTCGAATTCACGCAGTTCGCCGGCCAGGGGAATCAATGTGCTTCCCTGCACTTCCCCTGCCTCTACGCGCTTCAATCCCTCATCCAAGGCGAGCAGAGTGTCAAGCGGAACCAACCTTTGCCCGTCCATCACGGAATGAATTCGCTTCGCGATCTCCGCGTGAACACGCTCAGAGACGCCGGCACTTTCGGGGCCCGCGAGTAAATCAACAACCTGGTCCTGGGAGGCCGAAGGACTTGCATTCGCACCTTGCAATACCGCAGCCAGCGACTTTCGTCCAGCGTCAAATAACTGGGTCTGCGTGGTGAACTTTTCGAATGGCTTGATAGTGGCTTGCCACGACTGGTTGAGCTTCGCGCGTGGTATCTGACCCTGGCGAGCTAGAATTTGCCAGAGACCAACATTCGCTTGGAACGTCCCCATCGCGTTGCCGCGCAAGGTGTGATTCCCAATCTCATTTATCGCATCCGCTGCGCTGACAAACGCCGTGATGGAGGCATCCTCCAGCTCCGGAAATTCACAGAACGCCAGATACTGTTCGCTGTACTCATCGAATCTTTTGGCTAATACGCGGAGAGTGTCGGCCGTCAGTTGCCGCCCTGGTGGACGCGTTGAATCGAGTTCGCTGAATAACAGATACATCTGGACCGGACCATCGCTGCTGTCCAGGCGAGACAAGGTGAACAATGTTTGCAATAGATCCTGAGGGGTAGATAATCCGGCAGAGCGCTTGCCAGACTCACGCATCAGCTTGTGATCAGATTTCTGATTGAGAATCTGCTTCCACAGATCAAGGTTTCCCGGCACCATGGGTTCGCCGTTGCCGTCCCACTGCAAGCGAGTTAAAAGCAGCAATAAGCCGGGCGCTAGGCGAAACGCCGGCCTGGCGGCATCAGACGAGGAATTCGCCAGGCGAAATGCCGCGTAGTAGGTTTTAAGACCATGTGCTTGCGAGAACCGCTGTTGCCGCTCGGGGCTGATGCGGGCGAATGAATCGAAATAAACAGCCAGCCAGCCGTTGTCCCTGGCCAACAACTTGGTGACGAAATCACCCGGCGAGCGCGGACTTGCGCCGACCAACTCTTTCCAATCGGCTTCGGCTGCAGCGCCGCCCGGAACTTCAACTTTTCCTGAACGAATACAGATTTGGCTGCCGTAGAAATCCAGGTCCGCAGCCAACGGCATAAGCTTCTTGAGTCCTACCGATTCTCGCAGCGTCTCCCGGGTTTCAGGATCGATACGCGACAGGGCCCAGTACAGCCGTGACAGGGCAGGATGATACAGAAATAATTCAACCAGATCATACGAGCGCCGCTTATTTGCTTTGACTGCGCCTCGCCAATCAGCTTCCTTGAATAGCAGTGGAACACGCGAACTCGGGTACGCATAACTGAAGGACTGACCGTGCCGCAAAGCGTCTTCAAGCGCAGGCAAAGGAAAGCCGGAGTCAACAGTGAGAAATGCTCGTTCGGCTTCTGCGGTTATCATGGCCGCACTGCTCTGGCCGCATTCTCCGCGCAGGCGATAGCCGAGGATACGCAAAAGAGGATCAGCCTCAGCACAACCGGCAATGTGAATCACCTGACTGGGTCCGGCAAGGCCGGCGAGCTCTTTGGCCTGGTTGACATAGCGGCCAAGCAGGATAAGAAATTCTGTAGGCGTGCCATTGTCCTGCCATCCCACATAGCCCTGCACGTACACATTGCGGGTTAGCAGCGGCAAAACTTGTGCCGGTCCAACTTTCTGACTGATGCCAGCCATTCGCTCGAATGAACGCAGGGGGCCGGGAATCATTACTTCAGTCGCCGCATGAAGCTGGTTCGAATCAGTGATGGCCGGCTGCTCCCGATCTAAGGAAGCGCCACTGTCGGTTAACGATTGAGCAACAGCGGGTAAGCACAAGGGCGGCAGCAGAAAAACTGGCAGCAGAACGCCAAGACGAAGAGAAAACTGCATGACTGGTCTCCTCTCCAAACGCCAGCGACGGAAGACTGTCAGCTCGCGTATTGGAGCGTCTTTACTTCCATATTAGGTACTGAACGATTCACCGATCGCCGGCTTCAGATCGGCGAGTCATGAACTGCTCGGCAGCTTCGACCGCAAACCGGACATGAATCATACCGCTAATTAGCGTCACCATTATGTAAATTTTCGAGACCTAAGATGATACGCAGCATAGGAAGTTGCTTGGCATAGCCTGCTTTGGCGTGAAATTGCTGTTCGGTTGTCCGGACGGCGAGGAAGTTCGGATTGAGGGAAGTAGGTGTGTGAGGCACTGATACTTTGCAGATGGGAAGATTCCGCCGGCTAGACCAACTTGTCTGGGGTTATAGGCAGGTCACGGACGCGCTTACCAGTGGCATGAAAAACTGCGTTCGCGACGGCCGCACCGGTTCCGGTGATCCCGATTTCGCCGATTCCGCGCGCCCCAAGCGAATCCAGCTTGGGATCGGGAATGTCGATGGCCGCGACATCGATTTCGCCTATATCGGCGTTCACGGGTACGTGGTAATCGGCCAGATTGGCATTCATAATCCGCCCGTTACGGGGATCAACGGCGGTATCTTCCTGCAGCGCCAGACTTACACCCCAAACAATGCCGCCGGTGAACTGGCTGTGCGCCAGCTTTTGGTTGATCACCTTGCCCACGTCATAAACCGCGACAATGCGGCGAGTTCGCACCATACCAAGATCAGGATCGACGGCGACTTCCGCAAATATTGCACCAAAAGAGTGGCACGAAAACTCTTTTTGGTTTAGCTGCGGCTTAACTTTGGCGATCGCTTCAACCGCCGGGTTCCCATTACGGTCAATTAAAGTGGAGTAAGGCTCACTTTTCCCCGGCGCGGATTTCAGAAAAACCTTGCCATCCTTGAAATCTGCCTCTTCGAGTCGCGCTCCATAGATAGGGGAATGAGCATCCCCGATTGCCATCTGCAGAAGTTTTTGCCGGACCTGAATAGCTGCTTGTTGAACCGCCGGACCGACGCTGGCCGTGCTCATCGAACCGGCCGAGATCGGCGCTTCCGGATAATCCGTGTCGCCCAGCCTGGCATCAATCAGACTTGGAGACATTCCAAGTACATCCGCCGCAACTTGCGTCATGACGGTGTACATACCCGTTCCTATCTCCTGACTTCCGGACGCAACCAGCACTCGGCCGTTCGGCTGTAGGCGCACCAAAGCTCCCGCCGGCAAATTCTTTCCCGGATACGTTTCAGTCGCCATACCCCAGCCGATCAGTTGGGAGCCATCGCGCATAGAGCGCGGCTCATGGTTTCGCTTCGACCACCCAAATCGTTCAGCGCCTTGCGTATAGCATTCGCGCAAGTGTTTCTCAGTGAACGGAATCTTGGTGTGCGGATCGACGTCGGTGTAATTCAGCAGCCGCAACTGCAACGGATCCATCTTTAGTTCATAAGCGAGTTCGTCCATCGCCACTTCAACTGCATATGTGCCGGTCGCCACGCCTGGCGCGCGCATGTAAGTTGGCGTTCCCATATTCAGTTGCACGAGCCGGTGAATGGTTGCGACATTCGGGCACGAATACATGACGCGAGTAGGAAACGCCGAGGACTCGAGGTAATCCTCAATCATCGAGGTATGAGCGTGGACTTCGTGCCGGATGGCGGTCAACTTGCCATCGCGAGTGGCGCCTACCGTGAGGTGCTGGTAAGTCTGGGGCCGCGCGCCCACCGGACCAAACATCTGTGGCCGCTCAACAACCAGTTTCACTGGGCGATTTACCTGCCGCGCTGCCATCGCCGCCAGCACCACATGCGACCAGACCTCACCCTTGCATCCGAAACCCCCGCCGACGAACCAGGAAATCACGTGGACGTTTTCGTTTGGAACGCCGAAGGTCTTGGCCAGGGTCTTCTGTACCCCCGAAATGTGCTGGGTAGCATCATGGATGGTTAAATGATCACCATCCCACTGTGCCATCGTCGCATGCGGCTCCATCGGATTGTGATGTTGAATAGGAGTGGTGTAAATCTGATCGACCTTGACTTCGGCAGTTCGCATCCCACTCTCGACATCCCCAAAGCTCATGTCGCCCGGAATGCCGGTATGGCTGCCGGGATACGAGGCGGGAAATCCAGCAATGAAATCCAGCTTCGCTGGCTCGTCCTGATACTGGATCTTCAATAAAGTCGCCGCATATTGCGCCTGATGCAATTGTTCCGCAACCACGATTGCAATCGGCTGGTTGTTGTAATGGACCTGCGCATCCTGCAGCACCGTGAGACGGCTTTCGGCGCCCGGAAGCTTGAGGGCATCTTCAGGCGTGATCACTGCAATTACGCCGGTCGCGCGCTCCGCATCATTCTTATCCATGTTGAAAATCTGCGCGGAAGGCACCGTGCTCGTGACCATCACCGCGTAGGCGAGCTTCGGCGTCTTGAATTCGGCCGAATATTTCGCTTTGCCTGTAACTTTCTGGGTTGCGTCGACGCGCGAAAGCGGGGCTCCAATCACGTTCATGCCAAGCCTCCGGCAATGCTCAAAGCTTTTGTTACAGCCAGCCTGGTCAGTCCGACTTTAAACGCGTTGTGCTGGTAAGGTTTCGCATTTCTGACTGCGATCTCTCCCGCGTCTTCGAAAAATGCAGCGTCGACACGATTCCCAATCAACATTTTTTCCGATTCCTCACAACGCCACGGTTTATGCGCGACCCCGCCGAGCACGATGCGGGCACTATGGATGCGGCCATCTTGAATATCCATGGCTGCGGCAACTGAAACCAGAGCGAACTCATAACTGGCGCGGTCGCGTACTTTCAAATAGTGCGAATGGGCTGCGAAAGGCGATTTCGGAAGATCGATGGACAAAATTAATTCGTCCTTGCCCAAGTCGGTGTCGGTTTGCGGAGTATCGCCCGGCAGCCGGTGAAAGTCCGCAATTGGAATTGTCCGTTCGCCCTTTGGACCGCGCACCCGAATCATTGCATCAAGGGCAGCCAGCGCCACGCACATATCAGACGGATGTGTCGCGATGCACTTTTCGCTGGCGCCAAAAATTGCGTGATAGCGGTTCAGTCCTTCCAGAGCGCCGCATCCACTTCCGGGAGCACGCTTATTGCATTGCGGAGAGCCGGCATCCATGAAGTACCAGCAACGTGTGCGCTGCAACAGATTGCCGCCATTCGTGGCCAGGTTCCTGAGCTGCGGCGAAGCGCCGGAAAGTATCGCGCGCGAAAGCAAGGGATAGTGTTGGCGTACAAGTGGATGGTTGGCGGTATCGCTGTTACGCGCCAGCGCGCCGAGACGCAACCCTCCGTCGGGAAGGGCTTCGATTTTCGCAAGGGGCAAGCGGTTGATATCGACGAGCCGCTCTGGTCGTTCGACACCATTCTTCATCAGATCAACAAGGTTGGTTCCTCCGGCAAGAAATTTCGCGTACCCGGGACCACCGATGGCGGAGATTGCCGTGTCGGATTCAGAAACGCGTCGAAAATTGAATGGATTCATGCTTTCGTCCTTCCGCTCTTCTGGTGCGCATCCTGAACTGCGGCGACGATTCCGGGGTAAGCTCCGCAACGGCAGATGTTCCCGCTCATGCGCTCACGAATTTCATCATTAGTAAGCTCAAGCGGGTCCGTCGAACTTAAATCTTCTGTTACGACACTTGCATCGCCGCGTTTCTGTTCCGCAAGCAGCGCCACCGCAGAGCAAATCTGGCCCGAGGTGCAATATCCGCACTGAAAACCGTCATGTTCGATGAATGCCGCCTGGACTGGATGAAGCTCATTCCCATTAGTGAGGCCTTCAACAGTAACGATCTGATCGCCGTCATGTACCACCGCCAGCGATAGGCAGCTATTGATTCGACGGCCATTCGCGAGCACCGTGCATGCGCCGCACTGACCATGATCACAGCCTTTCTTTGTTCCGGTCAGGTCCAAATGCTCGCGAAGAAGGTCGAGCAGAGTTACGCGCGGATCAATCGCGAGGCTTCGCGGCTGGCCATTGATCTTCAAGTTGAGAGAAACCGCACCGGTAGAGGTTTCATGTCCCGCTTCGACCAGTGTTGCTCCTCTGCCTCGCAATGGCTTGGATAAGTAGGCTCCACCGGTAAGCACGCCTACGGTTGCAACGAATCCCCTCCGGGTCAGGTTGGGATTTATTCGCGAATCGTCAATGGCTCGGATTCTTTGATCTGAGCTTTCTGAACACTCATTTGGAGAAGGATTATTGTCTTTCATTGAGTGCTATCTTTCGCACGCGCCGGCAACAATTGCGCGGAAGCAATTCTTGGATGCGAGTCCTTAAAAAGAGCTAGCCTGAGAATCGCTACTCGGAAGGGTGTAGGTGGGTAGAGGTCGGGTTCAGGGTTATCTGAACCGGCGTATGAACAATGAATGCCGTTCGGCGCGATAGAAGCCGACTACATAGATAACGGGTTTGCCATTCGAGGAATAAATGACCTGGCGAATGCG
>DATNAF010000441.1:0-13153 GCA_035572845.1 Terriglobales bacterium | reverse complement strand
TGGGTGATGTAGAGCTTGCCGTTCAAGTGGTCGGTTTCATGCAGAAAGGCTCGGGCTAAAAGTTCTTCGCCGGTTTTCTCGTACCATTTGCCGTTTATGTCCTGGGCGCGGATGGTCACGCTGTTGGCGCGGGTCACGTTTTCGCGAAAATCGGGGATGCTGAGGCAGCCTTCGCTTTGCGTCTGCTTGCCTTCTTTATGGATGATCTCGGGATTGGCGAGGACCAGTTTCTCGCGCGGGTTTTCTTTAAAGCTGACGTCGATGACGGCAAGGCGTTTTGAAATGCCGATCTGCGGGGCGGCGAGGCCCACGCCTTTGGCCTCGTACATGGATTCAAACATGTCTGCGACCAGGGTTTTCAGGTCTTCGTCGAACTCGGTCACTGGCGCTGCGGGTTTTTCCAGGACGGGATTTCCGTATTTCACGATGGGATAGATCATTGTGCAGTGGTCAGTCGTCGGTGGTCAGTGTTTAGTGATCGGCCATGGGCGATCAGAAATTTTTTACCTGTTCTACATATCCGTGAAAATTCCGCAGGGTCTCGGTCATGGAGTCGCCGCCGAATTTTTCGAGAGCGCTGCGAGCTAACGTCAGCGCAACCATGGCTTCACCAGCTACTCCGGCTGCAGGCACCACGCAAACATCGGAACGCTCGTAGGCTGCCTTCACCGGCTCACGGCTGGTAAAGTCTACCGATTGTAATGGACGACGCAAGGTGGAAATCGGTTTAAGGTAACCACGAACGCGAATTTCCTGGCCATTCGAAATTCCGCCTTCGATACCTCCGGCATTGTTGCGCGTGCGAGTGAATCCAGCGCCGCGGTTGTACCCGATTTCATCGTGAACAGCTGATCCGGGAGCGTAGGCCGAGGCTACGCCTGCACCAATTTCTACTGCTTTTACGGCTTGCAAAGACATCACCGCGCCTGCAAGTTGCGCGTCGAGGCGCTCGTCCCATTGAGCGTAAGTTCCTAGGCCGGCGGGCACGCCGTGGGCGACCACTTCGAAAACGCCGCCGACTGAGTCGCCAGTTCGGAGGACCTTATCGACTTCGGCCTTCATGCTTTGCTCGGCCTCGCGTTCGGCGCAGTTCAGCAACACCTCTTCGCGGCTGCAGCTGGCTTGAATTTTCTCCCAAGGGACCTCGTGCTCGACATTAGCGGTGCCAACCGCCACCACGTGGCTCAAGACTTCGATATTCAGCTGCTTCAAAAATAATTTGGCTAAAGCGCCAACGGCTACGCGAGCGGCGGACTCGCGTGCCGAAGCCCGCTCCAGAACATATCGCGCTTCGGAAAAGTTGTATTTCAAGGCGCCGGCGAGGTCGGCGTGTCCCGGACGAGGAGACGCCACCCGCTTGTGCAAGCTAGAATCTCCCTTTTCAACCGGAAGCTGTTGTTGCCAATTTTTCCAGTCGCGATTTTCGAGCAGCATGGAGATCGGAGACCCAATTGTTTGCCCGTGACGTACGCCGGAGAGAATGCGAGCGGTGTCGCGCTCAATTTTCATTCTGCCGCCGCGGCCGTAACCTTGCTGCCTGCGCCACAGTTCGTGGTCTACAAAGTCTTGGGCGACTGCAAGTCCAGCGGGCAGGCCGGAGATAAATGCAACCAGAGCCTCGCCGTGAGACTCTCCGGAGGTGAAGAATTTCAGCATGTACTCGGATTGTATCCGATGAGTAATGTTGCGGAGGACATGGCAAACCCGCAACTCCGCTTGTTCATCCAAGAATTGGCTACGCGTATTCCGCGCCGGTGGTGAGCACTGTGAAAGGGATATCAATCGGCGATTTCGGGTCGTGTGTTGTACTAGGCTTTGTAGTTTCTGAGGTGATTGGGTGTCCCATAAAGCTGCCCCAAGGCGGCAAGTCGCTGATACGAGCGTTTCCGATGCCGCTGAAGTCTCGCGGCATTTGTTGAAAGGCGAGGAAGAGGAACGGCGGCGCATCAGCCGGGAGTTGCATGATGAGACTGGCCAAGCGCTCATGGTCTTGCGTTTTCAACTTGAGATGCTTGGCTCGACCGCTAAAAATCGAGACCAGAAAGCCATGGTCCAGGAATCGCTCGATGTACTGGACCGGACTATTGAGGGGCTGCGGCGGATTATTGCCAGGTTGTCGCCGCGCGTCTTAGAAGAGTTTGGGTTGGTAGCCGCAATTCGGCGGCATGCACAACTGTTGGCCAGCCAGACCCGCATGAAAGCCCACGTGGAGCTGCCGGAAGAAATTGCGGCCATGCACCACGACATTGAGGTGGCGCTCTACCGCTCGGCGCAGGAAGCCTTACAGAACATCGCAAAGCACTCGCGGGCGCGAAATTTCACGGTCAGGTTGTACACCGCGGGTGGACAGATTCATCTGGAAATCGAAGATGATGGGAGCGGGCTGTCGACCAAGGCGCCGGACGACGGGGGGTTTGGGCTGACTGGAATGCGAGAAAGAGCGGTTGCGCTGGGCGGTTCAATGACGGTGCAATCCCGGCGTGGTCGAGGCACACAGGTCCGAATTGTCTTGCCGTTCAACGCGCGGGAGTCTTTCACTCCGGAAACAATTCGCGGTGGTCGAGCAATTCGGCGCAGCACTGCGGCAAAGGCCAGCTAACGAGAAGTTATGCCGATTCGATGTCTGATTGTTGACGACCACACCCTGTTTCGCGAGGGACTGCGGCGGGTGCTCGAGAGCGAGCCGGATCTCCAAGTTGTGGGAGAGGCGCGGGACGGATCGGAAGCAATTGAGCAGGCTCAGGCGCTGAAGCCCGACGTCATCCTGCTGGACATCGGAATGCCGGGACTGTCGAGCTTTGAGGCGTCACGGCGAATTACAAGGGAATTGCCGGGAAGGCGAGTCATCTTCCTCACCATGTATGAGGACGAAGAATACCTTCTGCAATGCCTGGACGCCGGCGCCTCGGGCTACATCTTGAAAGATGCGCCTGCCCCGCGGCTGATCGGCGCCGTCCGCGACGTGAATGCGGGACGAAAATATTTAAGCCCGCAAGTGCTGGGAAAGCTGGTCGATGATTTCCGTTCACGCTCGACTACCGGAATGGCACGGGGTTCAACCCTGACACCGCGCGAGAGAGAAGTGATCAAGATGCTGGCAGAGGGAAACTCGGTGCGGCAGATCGCTAGCATTCTCGGCTTAAGCGTTAAGACGGTCGAAGCGCACAAGTTTAATCTGATGCGGAAATTGAATATCCACAACAAGGCGCAGCTGGTCACTTACGCCATTCAGAAAAAGATCGTGAAGATGCCGGCTGGGGCTTAAGAAAAATTCTGGCCACGGATCTTCGCGGATTCACACGGATCGCAATCAGAAAAATCAATGAGCTTTCTTTAGCGGGCGGCGATTTTCATTTAATCACGATTGTTCGCGCGCGATGTTCCCTGTTAATAACTCGTTCAAAATGCAAGAAATATGTTGACAATGACAGTGACACATCGCAAACTCTGAAATCAGTGATGCTGCTGATGGCAAAATTGTCGGCAGAGACCGTTCAGTAACGAGGGAAAATCGTTCAGGAGGGTAAAGATGCCAGCAAAGAAAAAGGCAGCAAAAAAGAAGAAACACTAGTTACGTGAGAAAAGCTCACGCAAGAGTTTTGTAAGCCTCTCGACGAAAATCCTCGAGAGGTTTTTTGTTTTGTGGCCCAAGTAGTAGTTGTCGCGAGAAGCGGATCGTGCTAGAAACGCAGTAGCGGCGCATGTTTGAGGTCAACCGAGTGCCGCTGGCGGATCCTATGAGCATTACTAAGCTGAAGGCGAAACCGAACAGATCAAGCGAAATCATCGTTCCTGACAAACTTTACTTCCGCATCGGAGAAGTCTCCGAGTTGTGCCGGCTGCCGGCGTACGTTCTTCGGTTCTGGGAGACGGAGTTTCCCCAACTGAAACCGGTCAAGAGCAGCACCGGGCAGCGAATGTATCGGCGCAAGGATGTTGAAGCCGTGCTGCGGATCAAGAAGCTGCTTTACGAAGAGGGCTTCACGATTGCGGGCGCGAGACAGCAACTTCGCACCGAGAGCAAGATTGAGAAGAACCAGGCACCTCTGCCGTTTCCGGTCCAATCATCGGCTGACTTGAAACGCATTCGCCACGGATTGCAGGAGATCCTGGGGATGCTGGTGGCCCGGCACTGAGTAGTGGTTGGGTTACTTTAATCCGCGAAGTTTTGTGACTACCGCCGCGATGTCATTTTCTTGAAACAATCGAATGCCGGCGATCCCGCTGGCGCCCGCCTCCATGCAGAGATGCGCATTTTCCGTCGTTATTCCTCCCAAGGCTAGCACTGGGATTTCGTGGCGGCAAACCTTGTCGAGCTGATCTAGACCCGCTGCGCTGGATCCCTGCTTCTCGAACACTGGACCGAAGACAACAAAATTGGCCGACGCTGAGCGGGCATGGACGCTCGCCGCTACCCGATTTCTTTCGGCTGCGATCACATCGGCTTCGGTGTGGCATGAGACTGCGATGATTGGTTCAGAGGGTTGTACTTCGCACCAAATCTCACGCGCGTCTGCGGGCGAGATGTCGTTCGAGGTCAGGTGAACGCCGTGAGCATTAGTCACGAGAGCGATATCGGTTCGAGAGTTGATTAAGAGCCGGGTGCTACTGCGGGAGTCGCGGATGATTTGTGCAGATTGTTGCGCGAGAGATTCGAGTTCGCGGACTGCCAAATCTTTTTCGCGCAGCTGAATGTAATCGACTCCTGCCGACGTCGCTTCCGTGATCTTTCTCAACAGGAGGTCCCTGCGGTCGGGTTCGCTTCCCCGGAATTGCATACGATCCGTGATGTAGTAGAGAAGCAAGAGAGCAGTGGCTAATGATCGGTGGTTAGAGATGGTCACATTTTAGGCCGGCCAGTGAGCTGTTGCATTCTTAATCCCACAACATACTCAACCTGGATCGTTCAAAGTTATGCACCGCAGATCCTACGGTGCAGGCTGACTACTCTCCCACCCTTCGCAAAAGCGGCGAAGGATGGGGCACCCGCGCATTCAGCGAACCGGGCTGCCACCTACGGATTTGTCTTTGCGATCTCGGGCACTACTTCGCCCACCCGCTTCGGGCGATCGGGTCCCAGGTGGTATTTGATCAATCCATCACGAAGATATTCGAAGCCTTCTTCCGGGCTGTCTACGATCTTGAACAGCTCCAGGTCTTTGGGCGAGATGGCGGCGCCGTCAATCATGGTTTGGAAGTTGATCAGCTTCTCCCAATAATCGCGGCCGTAGATCACTACCAGAATTTTTTTTGCCAGCTTCTGGGTTTGCGCGAGAGTCAGGATTTCGAATAGTTCGTCCAGAGTGCCGAAGCCACCGGGAAAAATAACCAGGGCTTTGGCTAGATAGGCGAACCAGAATTTGCGCATGAAAAAGTAATGAAATTCGAAATTCAGCGCCGGCGTGATGTAGGGGTTGGGATATTGCTCGAAAGGTAAGCGGATGTTCAGGCCGATGGATTTGGATTTCGCCTCTTGAGCGCCGCGATTTGCAGCTTCCATGATGCCGGGGCCGCCGCCGGTGGTAACTACAAAACGGCGCCTGCGAGCAGGTATGGTGCTTGCCCACTGGCTCAACATGAAAGCCATACGGCGGGCCTCTTCGTAATAACGCGCCATGTCAAGATGGGACCTGGCCAGCTTGGTGTCTTCCTCTGAGCCCGCTTCATCTAGCGCTTTGCGGGCATCATCCAGGCTGCGAAAGCGAGCCGACCCGAAGAACACGACCGTGTCCTGGATCTGCTCGCGCCGGAAGCGCGCCAGTGGCTCGACGTATTCAGCCATGATGCGCAGGACGCGACCGTCCGGGCTATTGAGGAATTCAGGATTCTCATAAGACAGTGGCGCGATTTTCTTTTCGGGAGGAATACTCATCGGTTCCTTTGTCTAGCTTCTGAAGAATGGCGAGTGATCAGGTCACAGGAAAACACATTTTGCGATTTGCAGGGTTGCATGGAAGACAGTCCGAAGCGCGACTCAGGGCCGCGGGTTCTCATGATAGTGAATAGCTTCCCAGAATCCCAGCCACAGATCCAGAATACCCAGTCCGCTGGCCAGACCCCGCACGAAGCCGCTGGAAACGAAGTCGCGCAACCCTGGCCAGGTCAAAAGAAGCGGATTATCGGTCCAGCGAGGCGTCCAAGGAAGAATAATCAGCAGCACGCCAAGCGTGGCGCACAAGGTGACGAACAGCAGCGAGCGAAGGCGAAGAAGCCATATTTCCACGGCTGTAGGAGTTCGATGCGCTCTTCGCACCGAGGGTCTTGGGGAGTCCGTGGGAATGGAATGCGGCTCGCCAGATGTGGTCGCGGGCGGAGTCGTAGGCTCGAGGCTCAATACGCCACCCCAGACCCAAGGCTGTTACATGCCCGTCCATTCAAAAGCATCTGGTTATTTTACGGCCTGAGGGCCTTGATGCGCTCGGCCACATCGCGATAGTCGATGTTGCTGCTGTAGACCTCAAGGAAATTGCTGAGGGCAGCAGGATTGTTGCCTGAATTTTCGAGTGCCGAAGCAAGTTCGTAATGCAACGCGGTGCGAGTTTCCTGCTCCAGATTTGGAAGTTTCAGGGCTTTCTCATACCAGCGGACTGCAACTTCTGGCATGCCTTTGTCAAGGAAGCATTGCGCCAGCCAGGTGTAAGCCTGCATGAGATTCGGGAAAGTGTGGCCGCGATCGACATATTGGCAGACCTTCTGCAACTCGCCGATCGCCTCGTCGAGCAATCCCATCTCGCGGAAAGCAACTCCCAGGTTGTAATGCGTCTCTGGATCTTCGTCAGCGCTGGCCGCATCGTGTTCAAGCTCCTGCTTCAATTCGCCAAACATGCTGGAGAGGTCGACGCTGGAAGCGGGATCGAAGCGTTGCGGCGGCGGCGCGGCGTGAGTTGCAGCGGAAACGTGCGAGCTCGGAGGCGCGATCTGCGCTGGTGCAGTGTGGACCGGCGTTGGGGTTGACACTTGCACCGGTGGCGGAGGCGGCGGCAGCGGGGCCGGCGCTGAATGGCTTTGACTGGCTGAGGCGACAGCAGCCCGGGCGCTTCGAGATTCGCTCGGAGTGACGGCTTGAGGCGTTTCGATGATTGGAGACGCTGCCGGGGTAATTGGCGGTGCAGGCTGAACGGGAGCGCCTTCGACGATGAAATCATTACCCAGCGATGCTTCGAGATCGGCGACGAATTCGTCCAATGTCCCGGGCGCGAACTTTGATTTAGGTTGCGCAGGCACTGGCACGGGCACGGGTGCGGGTGCGGGTGCGGCTGCGTGCTCTACTGGAGCAGGCGCGGGATCCAGATTTTCAACGCGCGGCGGCTCGGCTTGGCGCGCGGGAGTATCGAACACTGGCCGTTGACTCGGCCAGGGTTGTGATGCCGGTGCAGGGGTATGAGCGGCTGCCGCTGGTTTTGGTTCCGGCTCTGGTATTTCTTCCAAAACTGCTGCCTGAGGCGGAATAATTTCCGACTCATCAATACAAACCGGCGATTCGGAAACCGGAGCCTGGAGAAGTTGCTTGGCCGACGCAATTCCATGACGAAGAACCGAAAGCTCAGGGGCGTCAGGCGCAATGGCTTCCAATTTTGCGAGAATACTCTCCGCTTGCTCGGTCATACCTTGCCCGATATAGAAGCGAATTTCCTCGATCGATTCCTCTAAATTGGGACGCGGGGCTACGGCGGCGGCTTCTTCCGTCGCAGGGGTCAAGGCTTCGTCATGAGTGGCAGAATGCGCAGCCTCGGAAGTTTCCGTTGCTTGCGGTACTTCAATGGCAAAATCTTGCTCCCAATCGCCCGCAGACTGAGCCTCAGCGGAAATTTCCGGAGCAGCGGTTGTCGGAAACTCCTGCGGCACTATGGCGGGTGGCGCCGAAACCGGCATCTCTGCGGGCGAGTTTGGAGCCGCCTGGTGAAAGAAAAGTCCTGAATGCGTAGAAGACGTGTTCGCGTCGTGGCCGGGAGACTGACCGGGCAATTGCGCGGCGGCTGCCTCGGCTTCAACGAATGGATCGGGCGCCGGCGCAGCAATCTCGAATTCCTGAACGGCTGGCGGTTGAGCCGACGACGCATGCGCGGAGGGCGGTGGAATTGCGTGAGACTTCGCGGCGGACGGGGCGATGCGCAGCTCATACTTCGCAGCCAAGTCGCTGTACTTCGACGCTTCATCCGCATATCCGGCGTCATGATAAATACTTTCGAGAGTGCGGCAACACACGGCAGCTTCCGCAAATCGGCCGGCGCGCGTATGCAAAGCTGCCAATCTCTGATTCAAGCGCAGGTCACGGGGAGCGCTGGGCAATGCGACAATCAAGGGGTCGAGGGCCTTAGCCGGCATGTTGTAAGACATAAACAACTCGGCATCGGTCAAAGCCGCCTTCAATGCGAGTGCGACCTCGTCGTCATAGCGTTGCTCGATGAATGGGGCATTGGCTTCAAGTTCATCGATCAAGCCTGCGCCTTCTTCAGAGGTAATGAGGTGATCGGCGTTTACGGACCCAATCTGGTGCGTCATCTGCTGGTAGTTCTGCGCGTGCATCTCGTTCGCAGGCTCCAGTTGGGTCAATTTTAGGTAATAGGCCTGGGCCTTTTCGGGGTTGCCGGATTGAACGTAGCTGTGCGCCAGCAGTTCGTAGATATCGGTGAGCTGAGAGTTTTCGCCGCCCTTCTGGAATATGGCAAGGACCTGCTCGAGCGTGCGGGGGTCATCTTGTATGTAATGAAGCAGGGCGCGCAAAGACTCAAAGAGCTTCGCGGAATCTGTTCTCAATAAGTGATCGGCGAATTGTTCGTAGAGCTGGACCGCATCGCGAGGCCGTTGCGCCTCCGCCATAGCGGTTCCACATTCGAAGATTGCGGAGACGTCATCGTGGACATTCGCCAATTTAGTGGCTACAGCAGACGCATCCTCAATCCGGTTGGTGTGCACATAGGCCTGAAACAAAGCTCGCAGCCCATCGGCGTTGTTGTCGAGATCGGCCACTTTGGCCAGGAACTGAATGGTGTTGTTGTAGTCGCCCTTTTCGGCGGCGGCACGGCCGCGAAGCACCAGGGCGTAATTATTTTCCGGATCAAGCTTTAACATCCGCTGCAGAATTTCATCCGCGGCGGCCAGCTGTCCCTTAGAACGAAGGCTCTCGGCGGCAGCGGTTAGAAGCTTCCAGGCGTCATCCTTCTTACCCATGCGAATGTAGGCCTCAGCCAGACGAACGCGCATTGGGACATTATCCGGATCCATTTCCAGGGTTTTCTGGAAAATTCGTATTGCTTGTTCAACCTGTCCGGACTTCAGGAAATCTTCGGCGACCTGCAGATACTGAGCGCGGGCATCATTGAACAAGCCCTGCTGGGTGTAGAGTTCCGCCAACCGCAACACACATTCGGTGGAAGCCTTCAGCTTGCTCAATTTCTTGTACATGGCGATGGCTTTAACCGTGAAGCCCTGTGACGCATACGCCTCGCCAACATTTTTGAAGCACTCAGCAGCTTTTTCCTGCTCACCACTGCGGGAATAGAGGTCGCCAATGGTGTTCAGCACGGTGAGGTCTTTGGAGTCAGCCTTGAGGACCTTTTCGTATTCGGAGATGGCGTTCTGTAGCTTTCCCTGCTGGACAAACTTCTCCGCAGCGCTCAGAACTTTCTGCTTGTTGAAACCGAAACCAAACGCCATAAGCTTGTCCAACTCCAGGTCCGAGCGTTTCCCGCCGCTATGGAACTGACGGTCAGCTGCGCGGCAGTCGCGGGGGCAATCCCCGTGACGGCCATTCGGACATGGTCATTGTACGGCTGGCCAGTCTAATTCGTATGGTTACTAAGGGTTACCAGAGGGGGTGTACAACCGGGTCTGAGGTTCCGGTTAGGTCTCGATGCCCATGTAGCAGACACGGCCAACCAGGTAATCGGCTAGGCCCTCACCCTCAATCATGGTGAGTACTTCGACTGCATAGGACTGATTGTGCGGCCTCAGGACGATATTTCTGCCGGCTAATTCCACGTAGCGGACAATGCAGGAGTCCTTCGTGCGTACTGCGTACATGTTCAATTCATTTTTCCGGTAAGGCTCGAGGGAATTGTGGTGCCGGTCGATGAGAACGGTCGCGCCAGGCAAAAGACGCGGATACATACTCATGCCGTCGCCAGAAATTTTTATAGCCACAAAGCGCTCCCAATCGCCCCGCTTCCCGTGCATATCAGGCCGAAGTTTGCGGAGAAAACCGCGCCTAAACTTTTGGATTTCGCGTACCTTCATGCTCATGATCAGTGGTTGGGTCGCGGCAACCTCTCCATCCACTACGAAAATATTCTCGAACTCATCATCGCTGGGCGGGGTGACCGTGGCCCGTTTATTGACTTCATCTGGATCGAGCAGATCAAGCACCGAGAGCCGCTGAACGCTCAAGACACGGTCCATACCGTCCAAACTCAGGCTGCGCTTGCGGTTCAGGAAATTGGAGATATGTGCCTGGCGGAAACCGGTCTGGTTGGCCAGCCGCAGGCCGGTGAGTTCGCCTTCGTCGATACGCTCCCATAACGCTTTGCGCAGATTTTCTTGCAAGGCCTTGAACTTCATGGGCGGGAGTATAGCACCGGCAATATCAACTGGCTATTGTCGTTAAATGAAACTCAGCTATAAGGCGTGCAGCAGGATTAGGTTTTCCACTACGATCCACAACCAACGTGCGCCTGTGTGTCACCCGGTTTCTGCTACGGCTTATGCAAGTCTCACTCCCACAAGGGCATCGCCTTTATCACGGCTTTGCCTTGACTCTCGAAAACTGGGAGCTATAGCATCAGCCAACCGCTATAACTGGGGTTTGCTTTGAGGGGAGAAAGAAGGCCTCATGTGTGAGGTAACGCGAGGAATCGAAGAGGTTGGGTTCAGTGAATTCCGCCGCAAGATCCGCGCTGCCGAGGTGCTTTCCGCCGCCATGCAGCGTTTACTTTCCGACATTCGCTTTAACGGAAAAGTGAGCGTAGTCATTCAGAACGGGCGAGTGCTCAAATCAGGTTACGAGGAGGGATTCTTCCGCCAGCATCCCGGGACGTGAAAGTTGTGGAGTGGTCCATAACTGAATAATTCAGACAGGTCGTCGTAATAGAAACGGGCCCTGTATCCGGTAAATCCGGCTGCAGGGCTTTTTTTGTCTCACTTTTCGCTTGGAGGCGATGCTATGGAACTGCAGGACGTTGATGCGATTCAGATGGAACTCAAATATTGCGAGCGTTGTGGCGCACTGTGGTTGCGCCTCACTGGCTCAGACCTCATCTTTTGCTCGCCGTGCTCGGTAGTGTTGGCCGGACTGGCGCGGGACCCACGGTTTAGGGAACCTCGAGTTTCAAGCTCTCGTGTAGACGGAATGGAGCGAAAAATTAATACCGCGTTCTGGAGTGAAGGAGGAAACGCATGAATTCCGAACACCCGATTCTACCCGCGTTTGTGCGAAGTAATGAGTGTACGGGCGAGGACGCCCATATCCCCAATCTCGAACTGGATGAGTGTACTGACGAGGACGCCAGTATCCCCACTAGTCAGGAAAGTTTTCGAATTGATCTTGGCGGCGATCCTGACCTGTGGCTTTATCGAGAGCGGACGATTGCGCTGCTGAAGCGTTATCTGCGGATTTCGATTGAAGTAGGGCGACTGCCGTCACTCCTGGGGCGCGAACTGTTTCGTTCCAAGGTGACGTCTTATCGAATGTCTAGCTTCGAAGACGCTGTGATCTTTGTCCACGACGTGGAGCGAGCTCTCGATCAATTGGATAACTTTGGAAAAGATCTCGTGGCTGTGATCGTCTTTCAGGACTACTCACAAGACGAGGCGGCCGAGGTATTGCATTGCGCACGCCGCACCGTATGCCGTGAGTTTTCAGAAACCATCAACAAAGTAAGCGACCTGTTTCTTGAAGGCGGATTGCTCAACCGCCTGCCTCCGAGGCGACCTGTGGAAAATTCTTGTCAAGGGGGTCAAAACACCCAATTCTCCGCAAGCTCATGCAAATAAGCCGAATATAAATTTGCAAAGTATGGCACAATTACCTTTTCAGAATGCTATTCTGAAAATAGAGAGTAAGAAAAAAGAGCGCGCCTGTCGCGCTCTTTTTATTTTTGCGACTCGAGGCTTCCATGGGAACGCGCAGTACACAAACCGGTCCTGCTGAAGAGCTTTCGGATCTGCGCCGGAAAATCAGCGACTTAGTCGCGCGAAATGCGGTTCCCATGGTGCAACAGGCGATCGACGCGGTCCGCGAAGAAGGCCAGTACCAGGCTATTAAATATCTTTTTGAGATGATTGGTTTATATCCGGCGGTCGCACAGGAAGACTCTGAGTCGCAGGATTCGCTAGCCCATGTGCTGCTGGAACAGTTGGGATTGTCGCCGGTTGAGCCGGGCAAACCAGTTGCGCATCGTCGAACTGAAGTCAGCCAACGCCATCCCGTAGAATGAATAAGAACAATTGGGAGCGCGCCGGGTCACGTTTTACCCAAGCGCTGCAACGCCAGGCAGGATTTGTAGCGTCCAACACTGGTTGTAGACTTGACCTCGCGGGCCGGAAAGAACGGAAACTGGGGATGGATATCACGTGGATTACAAGCCGGATTGGGCTTGGCGGCGGCATCTGGAACGAAGAGAACATGGCGGAAGTGGCGCGCATGGGTATAACCCACGTCATCGATATGCAGATTGAATTCGATGACACCCCGCTGGCGGAGCCACACGGCATAGAAGTTTTGTGGAGTGCGACCGATGATGACTTTCAGCCCAAACCGCCGGAATTGTTTGAACGTGGAGTGGCGTTTGCGATACAAGCGCTGGAACAGCCAGACAGCAAGTTGTTCATTCATTGCGCGGCCGGGGTGCATCGTGCAGCCATGATGACGCTGGGGGTATTGTGCTCGATGGGATGGGAAATGGGAACGGCGATGGAAACGATTTCGGCGCGGCGACCGGTGGTTGATTTCGCCGACGTTTACGTCAGCAGCGTGGAAAGCTTTTTGCAGCAGCAGGTGAGGAGCGGCGACTAGAAGCTCTTTTCAGGATTCACAATTCGGAGGATTTATGTTGCAAGCAAGCCGCCGGCGATGGCGGCTTTTTTATTTGCGGATTGCCTGTGTGTTGCTGGCGGGGCAAGCTTTCGCGCAAGGGCCCACGCTCACTACCGTGTCGGA
>DATNAF010000440.1:0-5326 GCA_035572845.1 Terriglobales bacterium | reverse complement strand
AGTCGGCGTTGACCCAGTGGCGACTAAGGTTGACCTCATCAACCAGGGCCAATCGCCGATCATCGAAGCGCAAATCAATGAAATCATCGCCTCGGCTGTGAAGTCCGGGCGCATACGTGCCACGCAAGACGCTATCCAGGCCATTCTCAATACTGGGCTGTCATTCGTTTGCGTTGGCACGCCCAGCCAAGCTAACGGCAATCTTGATTTAACTTACATACGCCGCATCTGTGAACAAATCGGTGAGGCGTTGAAACAAAAATCCAGCCGGCACACGGTGGTGATTCGCAGCACGATCTTGCCCGGCACCATGCGCAACATCGTCATTCCGGTCTTGCAGGAAATGTCAGGAAAGAAAGCCGGAACTGATTTCGGAGTTTGCCATAATCCTGAATTTTTGCGCGAAGGTTCGGCGGTGAAGGATTTTAATTTTCCGCCGCAGACGGTCGTCGGAGAGATCGATCAGAAGAGTGGAGACGCTCTCGCAGAACTTTACAAGGGAATCGACGCGCCGTTAATGCGGACCGACCTGGAAACTGCGGAGATGGTCAAGTACGTCAACAATAGCTGGCACGCGCTCAAAATCGGTTTTGCCAATGAAATCGGCAATCTTTGCAAGGCTTTCTCAATCGACGCGCACCAGGTGATGAAAATTTTCTGCCAGGACACCAAGCTGAACATCTCGTCGGCGTATCTGACGCCGGGGTTTGCGTTTGGCGGGTCGTGCTTGCCCAAAGACCTGCGGGCAATTTCCTATCAGGCCAAAATGCACGATTTGCAGTTGCCAATTCTCACGTCAATTCTCCCCAGCAATGAGATGCAGGTAGCTAAAGGGCTACAACTCATCATGCAGCGAGGTCATAAACAGATTGGGATTTTGGGGTTCAGCTTCAAGGCTGGGACCGACGATTTGCGTGAGAGTCCGGTGATTGAAGTGATTGAGCGCCTCATTGGCAAAGGTCATGATCTGCGCATTTATGACAAGAATGTGAAACTGGCAAAGCTTGTTGGAGCGAATCGAGAGTTCATTTTGAATCGAATTCCTCACATCTCCCGACTCATGGTGGATGACGTGGATGCAGTGTTAAAGCATGCACAGACGGTTGTGATCGGAAATAATGATCCCGAGTTTAAACAGGTACCGGCCCGTCTGCGCGAAGACCAATATCTGGTGGATTTTGTCCGGGTCCTCCCGGGCAAGAGTCAGAACGGAAAGTACGACGGCATTTGTTGGTGAAATAGGCGGCTCAGCGAAGTGGACGGTATCTGATTTTTTCCTCGTTAACTATCTCCGTTTTAACATTTCCTTCCGTGCCGAAATCTTCCCGCTGGATAAATTCTCGTACCCGATACTCGGAAAGTTTAATACTGCCTATGCCAGAACCGCCCAGTATCATGGGACCGAGACTTTTACCTGGTTCGAGTAGCTGCTTTCCATTCCGGTGGAGCTCACTGCTGTGGTGACGTAATAATAGGTATGCGCGGAGGCCACGGCGCTGTCCATGAAAGCAGTGTTAGGGTCCGGAGACGAATTCAATTTCGCGTAAGGACCACCCGCTGTACTGCCGCGGTAAACGTTGTAACCATTTACCTGGGAAGTGCTCGGATTCCAATTGAGACTGACGGTGTGTTGCACGGTCGAAACTCCGGTGCCCGTGAGGGACTCGGCTGCAGTTGAGGCATTACTCGCAAATGAGAGAGTTGCGGAAGCTGTCCCGCTGCTTTGCGGAGTAAAGGTAATCGAATACGACAGGCTTTGCCCGGCGGCGATGGTTGCCGGCAGTGATATCCCACTTAGCGAAAATTCCGAACTGCTGCTGCTGGCCGAGGTGATAGTCACGCTCGCTCCTCCGGCGGTCAACCTTCCAGTTTGCGAAGCCGTGGATCCAACGGTCACGTTGCCGAACGACGCGCTGCTGGGAGAGACGCTAAGCTGGCCGGAAGTTGTCCCGGTGCCGCTTAGTGGTACCCAGGCCAACATCGAATTCCTGGGATTCATGAATTGCAACATGCCGGTCACCGATCCCGAGGTCTGTGGAGAAAACAAAACGCTGAAGGTGACACTTTGCCCTGAAGTGAGCGTCATCGGCAAAGCCAATCCCTGAACACTGAATCCCGGTCCGGTTTGGGCTACCGAAGAGATGGTTGTGTTCCCACTCTTTCTGTTGGTCAAGGTTATGTACGATCGCGCGGTGCTCCCATCTTGCATGCTACCAAAAGCGATGCTCGATGGATTTGGAACTACGGATGTGCTGGCGGCTCCTGATCCGTGCACTGCGAATGACGTAGAGCCGTTTATCACAATAGTGCCGGCGTCGGCCCCGGAAGTGGTTGGACTGAAAGTCACATTCACCGACAAACTTTTTCCGGGCGCGAGCGTAAACGGCAAAGCAGGATGGCTTGTACGATAACCGGAACTTGCGGTCATCGTTGAAATAGTGAATCGGCTCGTGCCTTTGTTGGTCACGGTCACTGGGAACGTCACAGATTTTCCGACTACAACTTCTCCGAATCGCAAACTCGTGGGATTGAAGGACAACTGGGTTGCGGCAAGTGCTGGGCTAGAAAAACCAGCACCGAGAAAAAGAGAAACGAGCGAAAGAAAAAATGCGTATTTATGTACTGTCTGGGGGAGGGTCATAACAGTTTCAGTTTGCCGAGAGGTGAGTGATCAGTGAAGGTCTCGACAGTTCACTGTGACTAATGAGAAGGACGTATCACTTGGCCCATCATTTTCGCAGCGCAAAATGGCAAGTGGACATAAGCAAATGTGCGGCGCTGAAAACAATGTGCGATGTAGAACACACGTTAGTGCGATTTAATAAACGATAGTGTGCGAAGCATCAGTTTCGGGATCGGAGCTTAGGAAATTTAGTCAGTGAATGCGGAATGTAAAAGGGAAATTGAAGATGCACTTCTGAGTTTTTGCAGCTCAGAGCCTCTACGACGCTGACTCGCTGGTTTGAATTGCTCGTTCTGGATCCACGATCATCCAAGCTAAAGCGCCGAAGAGGCACAATGCGGCAGCTACCAGGAATGATGCGGTCCATCCGAATCGGCTTGCGATGAACGGCGTCAATGAGGCTGTGACCATGCCACCGATCTGCGCGCCCATGTTCATGAAGCCCGAAACCGAGCCGGACGAGGGGCCCGCCAAATCCGCGGTCACTGACCAGAAAGAACTTTGCGCGAGGTACAAAGCGCCCGCCCCTCCAGCCAGCACTACGCTTGCAAGTCTGGCGCCGTGCACTTCCGACCCCATCACCAGAAAAACTCCGGCCATTAAAATAACCACGGCCGCGAGGTAGCATCGTCCAACGCGGGCCCCGAATTTTTTCGTAAGTCGATCACTGAGAAATCCTCCCAGCGGGCAACAGGCGGCCATCGCCAGGAAGGGAAGCATTGCGTAAAACGCGCTCGCCTTCAGATTCAAATTTCGAACTTGGGCGAGATACAGATAAAACCAGCTGAAAAATATCCAGGCTACGTAGCCGAAACTGAAATAGCTGAGAGTGATTGCCCATACTTCGCGGCTTTTTAAGATCGAACTCCAGGCTATCAGCGGCTGATCTTTGCCGTCGGACTTCCCCGCAGAAATTCCCTGGCGAATGAATTCCAATTCGCTCGCAGAGACACCCGAATGCTGTGCGGGATCATCTTTCGCCCAAATGAACCAGACTGAACCTGCGAGCAAGCCGATGACCGCACAAATCCAAAATGATGCTCTCCATCCGTAGTGAAGCATGATGTAAGTAATCAGTGGCGGGGACAAACCGGCACCGGCGCCTACTCCGGCAAAGATCCAGCCATTGGCGATGCCGCGCTCCTGAACCGGTATCCAGCGCGCGACGAATTGGTTCGACGCTGGATACATCACTGCTTCGCCGGCTCCCAATAGAAATCGCGCTGACACGAACAGCCAAAGCGCGCCCGTGATCTGTGACGGTACCGACGCAGTCAAGGCGGTAAAAATTCCCCACCAGATCACGCCTCCACCCAGAACGCGACGCGACCCCAAGCGATCGGCCAGCCTTCCACCGGGAGTTTGGAAAATCGCGTAGCCGGCCAAGAAGGAACTGAATACCCAGCCCAACTGCACGTTGCTCAGGTGGTACGCCGCAGCCAGAGAACCACCGGCGATCGAGATATTCACGCGGTCCAGGAATGCAACCGCGCTCAGCACGAATAGCCAGAAGACGAGATTCCAGCGCACATGGCTGTGCGGGCTGGCCGTCCCACCGGTTCGATTTTGCAAATTCACACCTTGTTCAGCGGGAGTGAGGGCCATGATATGTGGTGACTCTTTGCCGTGATTCGCCGAGACCGTCGATGCCGAGTTCCACGATATCACCAGCCTTCAAGTAAACCGGCGGATTCATTCCTAAGCCAACTCCAGCTGGCGTTCCGGTACTGATCACATCTCCGGGAAGCAGGGTCATGAACTCACTGACATAAGAGACCAGAGTGGCTACATCGAAGATCATATTAGAGGTCGAACTATTCTGCCGTGACATGCCATTGACCATCAGCCACATTTTCAGATTGCCGACGTTCGGGACCTCGTCGCGCGTCGCCAGGAATGGGCCGAGTGGCGCGAACGTATCGGCACTCTTTCCTTTCACCCATTGGCCACCACGTTCGAGTTGAAAGGTGCGTTCCGAATAATCGTTGTGCAGCGCATATCCGGCAACGTAATCCATTGCATCTTTTTTTTCTACGTAAAGCGCACGTTTGCCGATGATGACCGCCAGCTCTACCTCCCAATCCACTTTGCTCGAATTGCGCGGCATGACTAGTGGATCATTCGGCCCGGTCAGCGAAGTCGTTGACTTTAGAAAAAGCACTGGCTCTTTGGGTGGTTCGGCTTTCGTTTCCTTTGCATGGTCGCGGTAATTAAGACCGATGCAGATGATTTTGCTCGGACGGCAAACAGGAGGCCCGAGCCTGGCCGCCGCTGCAACCTTCGGAGCAGTGGCGCTGTTTTTCTTCAACCAGCTTTCAAGCTTTTTTAAACCTGCGTCTGCGAAAAAGCGTTCATCGTAGTCTGATCCTATTGCGGAAACATCAATTCGGCTTCCATCTTTTAACAGCACACCTGGTCGTTCCTGCCCTGGTTCCCCAAAGCGAATGAGTTTCAAATTGCGCCCCCCTCGATAAGTTTCTTACGAAACTTGATTTCGCTTCTTTACCTCCAACTGAAAATTCTTACTGATACTTTGTATATTACCGCGCGGGAAATTTCTTGCTCGACAATCGTGATAGTTTTGCCTACTTGGAATGTCGCAATTTTAATCCGGAGAACTTCAAGTTCACGTTAAGAGATACG
>DATNAF010000439.1:0-5776 GCA_035572845.1 Terriglobales bacterium | reverse complement strand
TCGACGAGCGGCATCGCGAAGGCCCAACAGAAATCGACGTCGCTTACCGGCGCATGGCAGGTCACGAAGGTGCAAATGACAGGTGCAAATGCACGCACGGTCACCAATCCACAGCCGGGGTTGTATTTGTTCACTGGAAAGCACTTCAGCCTCATGATGGTGATGGGGGACCATCCCCGTCCGATCCACCCAACGCTGCCGGAAATTCCGAAAGCAAGTGCGCAAGAGATCCTCGCCGTCTATGGCCCTTATGTGGCCAACACGGGGACGTACGAGCTGAGTGGTGACACGCTGATCATGCATCCAATGGTGTCCAAAAACCCGGAACTGATGGGCGGAAGTGTCACTTACTCGTTCACAATCCAAGGAAACACCCTGACGATGAAAATGGTGAAGATGGCCATGGGCGCGAGCGTACCTCCCCCTCCGGTGCCTCCGGCGATTTGGACACTTTCCCGAGTGGAATAAAGGATGATTGGTGGCCCGGAAGAGCCTCGGCCGTTCATGAGGCTGTGGTCGATGACGTAATTTTGCCGCCTCGCTGCGGCGCTCATCGAGGGCGCCGCCTTTCAGCCGGCTCTCGGGACTTAAATCCAGCAGAACACTATGCAGAACAATACTGATGTCAACACGACTATCGCAACACTACTGTCGCTCGAGCGGCGTACGAACGAGCGCTGGAACAGCGGAGATGTCGACGCGCTCTCGATATCTACGCTGACGATGTCACTTTCTTTGACCCGATCACAGAAAAGCGTCTCGACGGACGGACGGCAGTCGCGGAATACTTCCGTACCGCATGGGCCGGGAAGGTTCGAATCGACCGCTACGAGATCATCAACCCGCAGGTGGTCACGGATGGCGCGATGGCCGTGCTGTCGTACAACCTTGTCAATTACATCCATGCTCCAGACGGCTCAGAAAGGGTCGCGACACGCTGGAACTCAACCCAGGTTTATCGTCGGACCGCCGATCAGTGGAAAGTGGTGCATGTACATTGGTCGTTCGGTCGTTCACCAAGCATCCGGCTTTTGACAATCTGAAAATCGCAGGTTAGTTGAAGCCTGACGAGGTAGGCACTGCATCGAGGCCGGTCAGTACAGGGCGCACAGATGGGCCTACAGTTCCGACCAGGAGTTCCGCCCGTCTGTCAACGAGCGAGGCAGCTACTGTGCCTCGCGACCTCCGCGGAGTTGATGCGCTTGCAGAAAAGTTTGCTCATTGCGTCCCGGACAACTGAAGCGATCACATGAAGCCTGGCAGCAGCCCCGTTCTTAGTGCAGCCGGCTAAAGCGGCTCCGGGTTCCGCGGTGTGCGGATATACCTCATTCCGGAGTGTAGGTCGTAACTCTTCGAATATTGATGGTTTGGGAACCTAGCACTGCGAAATTTCCTGAAAACGTCTCGTCTCCATTGAGACGACGACCCGGCACCCACTCACCGTTCCGAAATGAGCCTTCGTCTACGGTGCCGAGCAGCCGGTCCGAATTTGTCAGCAAAACATTCGAGCCGGCGATGATGAAGGTATCGGGCGCGGTTTGAATAACCAACGCAAATCCGCGTTTGTCGGGTTCTGGCTTAGTAAAGGACTGCATATCGGTAGGTGCGGGCGGAAGATCTTTTTGCGTGTCCTGACCCTTACGCCCGTTCGAGAACAGGGTTTGCAAACCTCCAAATTTGATTGCTAGGCCTATTGCCTGTTGAAATTGTTTGACTGACGGTTCGTTCCCCTCGATAACAGCCATCACTTTTCCTTCCGGCGCATATGTAAGAATCATCGGCGCAAGCTCGCGCAGAGTTGCGTAGGCTGACGCCAGGGGTTTGAAATCGACGACATCCTCGACGCCGAAAGGTGAATAGCCGAGGGCTAATTCGTGGCCCACTGCCCAAAATAAGTTCGCTACGTTCGTTCGAGCCTCAGGAATAAAGAGCGGATTGCCTGAGCGCACGTAGAGATTGCACACGCCCTGGAAATCCGCAACATAAATGTCTGGAGAAAAGAAGTCCAACTTCGGAGCGGCGGCGCGCCAAACGTCGAGCATACCGGCCACGGGCCCTCCGCTTGGATACTGACCTGGCAGCTTTTGGCCAGGCTGAGGCCCCAACCAGGCATTCACGTACATAGGGATCGGCAACTCCGCCTTCCCGGCTTCTGCGACCCTGCCCACGGCGCGTCCAATGAACCAAGCCATAAACACCTCGTCAGCAGCCGGTTCCGTCCCAAACACCTCTGCCCACGTTCCCGACGTCTTGGATCCATGGGCTTCCCAGATAGCCGCCAGCTCCGGCAGCAGAGAAGTTTTGTGTTCAGTCAGATAGTTCATGAGTTTGCTGGGCACGGGCTTCGACCAAGCGGCCTCCGCGAGGGCTGAACGATCGCGGCTGTCTCCTAGCAAGCCCGTCTCATTTTCCACCTGCATCGTGATGACCGTATGCCGCGTGTCGAATTCGCGGAGATGCCTCATCAAAGTAGCGAACGCTTTCGCATCGGCGGCGATGGTGTTCTCGCCGAGCGAACTCAGCGATGACATGCGCATACCCATAAACGTTCCGGGCCCATGCACCAGCGCCGGCGGAAACCGCTGTTGGTCCTTTTTGACCCACAGCGGCGCATAACTATCGCTTGCATTCTTCCAGGTAGCAAACCAGATCAGAACCAGATGCAGTCCGTGCTGCTGGGCGGAACGAATTTGGCTATCTACGGAAGTGAAGTCGAATCTTCCTTCGACAGGTTCGATCAGTTCCCAGGAAACGGTACTGATTACCGTATTCAGATGCAAACCGGTTAGTTTTGGCCATATAGGCTCCATATAGGATGCGCTGGATGCACTTGAATTATGTAGCTCACCTGCAAGTATCATGTACGGACGACCATCCACGACCATCTGAGTGGCGTTTCTTACTTTGCGCAAATGCGGCACACTCAATTCGTGCTTGCTGGTCTGCGGCTGACTGCTGGGTGAGCCGGCCTGTGCTGCCTTCACCGAAACGGGGCCGAGCGATACTAGCATGGTGAACAGCGCAGCCGCTGAGGTCAGGTGCGACCTCTTGCAAACGATAAGATTCTGCATTTCCCCTCCACGATTTTCATCTGATTCCAGCGACGATAGCGATCCCGCCGTTTAGCCGCTACGTGATAGACGGTCGTGAGTACGCCTCTCGGCATCAGTCGAGCGGATTTAGCGAGCGGTTCATGGCGACCAGATCGGCGTGGGTCACGTTCCCACCGCGTCACCGGTAAAGATCGATGAAACGCTCAACTTTCTTAGGCGCTTCGCCCTTGACGGCGGCTGCCAGCCCCTTCCGCGTAGTTTCGGCATCATAATCACAGCAATGCGCGGGCGTTCCCGGCTCCTGCCGCCAGGATTCGTACAGAGATCCGGCATCAACAGGGTCAAAACCCACCTCATTCACAACATCCATAACGAGTTGCTTGGAACTGACATTATCGCCCGCTACGGCGATACCCAAGCGACTGGGCGACCCTTCAGGAGGGCTGAGTTCCCCGAGCGAGTAGGCGAGGATGTTGTTGAATGCCTTAATTACAGGGCGGTTCAATTGCGTCGAAACCCATACGCTATACGGCATCCCCGCATCAATCTCCGGGATCGGCGCGTCGCGCAGGCCGGGATAGTAGTTGCCGGTGTCGATGACCGGGACATCTGCGGGACCGTGTCGAACAAGTCCTTCGGAAGCTCGGCTACCGCTGGGAAGGGGATCGATATGACAATGACGTCGACATCCCTGACAACTCCACGGGTGTCAACGGCTGTCGCGCCGATTTCGTCGGCGAAAGCCCTGACGCCTTCCGGACCTCTTGAATTCGCGACGCGGACATCGTGTCCCGCAGCGCTCAACTTGTGCGCGAGGGTACCACCAATATTGCCAGTTCCGATGATCCCGATTTTCATTGCTTGTAATCTACCGATTTGTCTGTTGTTGCTCTTATTGCTTTCGGCTATGAACTCACCAGCACGGGCTGCAGCTCATTGCTCGGGACTGCAGCCGGTTTCACTCTAAACCAGATTGAATAGAGTGCAGGCAGAAAGATAAGGGTCAACACGGTACCCACAGCAGTCCCCCCGATGAGTGTGTAGGCCATCGACCCCCAGAAGACTGAGTAGGTCAACGGAATGAAAGCCAGTACGGCTGCAAGAGCTGTAAGGATCACTGGACGTGATCGCTGTACAGTTGCCTCGACGACAGCATGATAACTGTGTGAGCGCTACATAAACCACAGGAAATGTTTTACAGTCTGGCCATGGGAGGAGGCTGGTTAAGCTTCCACTGATCGGGCAGCCAAGCAGGAAGTTCACTCGTTCGTGCCATCGGAAGGTTGATGAGCAACTGCGTGAGATACAGTTGCGGGTCGATATCATTTTTGCGGCAGGTTGAGGTTAAGCTGGCCAGGATGGCCGCGGTTCTTCCGCCTCCCTCCATATAAACCACTCTGTCGCACCTGGCTACTGTCTATCGCTCAAGCGGCCGCCGCACCCGTGCGTCTGCTCGCTATCTCAGCCGATACCGGTCCTCACTTAGACCGCCCGAACTGGCTCGCTTTTATCGCGCCGCTAACACTTTACCAGTCCCGCTGTTTGCAGCGCCGTGTTCACCCATGTATAGCTCAGCTCAATGCCGTGCAGCTCACGGAACTTCGCGTGAAAATGCTGCACGTTGAAGTCGAAGTACTTCTGCCGATACAGATCCAACACCTCCTCCACTGCCTTTCATCGGGACTCGTTTCGGACTGGACTGCGCTTGCGGTAATCCCATAAACCGCTGTAGCCGTGTTCATTCAGCCGTTCCCCCCAGCGCCCGCATCGTGCGATCCGTCACGCCCATAATCTCGGCCGGCTCCCACCACTTCAGCTTCCCCGCTGCCGCCTTCAAAATCAGTTCCAGTGCCTTCATCATCCGCTCCTCTCGGCGGCCGGGATCTGCTGCTCGCTGCTTTCCGCAGCACCTAGTTTTTCCTAACCACCAACAAGCGGACATTTCACTTGCTAGTTGAGGCGGACAATTCACATGCTACTGACACTTGCTGCCGTTTGGTTGCCAACGTGACCGGATTCCGTGCTATAGTGTGCCTGGAAAAGGGTTGGACACCACGGTGGATATCAGGGCAGGCATCGCGCAGATTCAGTCTTCCACGATTCTCAGGGCTGGTTTTGGTGTCCATTTTGCGATCGGAACAGCGAGGTTCAAGAGATTCAGTGGATGCCAGGACGGTATAGGCCGGATTGAGAAAGTCCTAAATCCTCTGGGATAAACTTAAGTAGCTAAATCTGAAAAGCGGGAGTAATTCAGCGGTAGAATGCCAGCTTCCCAAGCTGGACGTCGCGGGTTCGATCCCCGTCTCCCGCTCCAGGTTTTCAATAACTTGGGAAGAACCAAAAAACACTCGTTACTCCGTTTACTCCGTTTTCTTTCCAACCCTCGCCTGAATCGCGGGTTTCATTACTGAATCACCTCGGATTCGAGGCGCTTCACTGCTTCGATCTTCTGTTCCAGATCGCTAATCGAATAGACTTCCATACTGACTCCGAGACCGTGGCCCCGCTGGTCGGCGGAAACCTTGTCGTCGATTTTCAACTTACGTGCCAAGCTTGCGTTCGTGCGGCGAAGAACGTGGAAGGTTGCCCATTCCAGGCCGACGGCCGCAAGCTTGGGTCCGAGAAGTCGGCACCACACGTTCGCCCGGTCCAAAGGCGTATTCCGCTCAGAGGCGAACACGTATCCTTCCGGGCTTTGATCCAGCAGCATCGTCTTCCAGATC
>DATNAF010000438.1:0-12782 GCA_035572845.1 Terriglobales bacterium | reverse complement strand
GTCGCGGATCTGCCGGTAAACCGGATCCACCGGTTCCCTGATGGGAGCGGCCGTCGGAGTGAGTGCAGTCTGCGTGGCAACTGTCATTGTGCTGTCTGCTCCAGGCTTGCGTTCCTTTTCGCGTCGGGACGATTGTGCGGCTCGCGGCTCTGCAGCACGCGTCGCGTGATCTCCCCCGCCAGTTGATTCAGCGGGTAAACGGCGTCGTCGAGCGCTGCCGCGTGCACCAGACCGGGCATTCCCCAAACCACCGAAGACGGCTCGTCCTGAATGATCACGTTTCCGCCGGCCTCGCGAATTTCTTGCGCTCCCCGCACTCCGTCAGAACCCATGCCGGTCATGACTACGGCGAGAACGTTCGCTCCATACGCTTTCGCCACCGAACGAAACAAAACGTCAACCGCGGGCCGACAGGAATTCTCCGGCGCGTCTTGATTCAGATTCAGGTGCGAAGACAGCCCGGTGCGGATTACTTTCATATGAAAATTTCCCGGCGCGATCCATGCATGCCCGGGCAACAGAGTGGCGCCGCTACTGCCCTCTTCAACCGGGAAAGCTGACCTGCTCGACAATCGCTCCGCTAACAGCCGGGTAAAGATCGGCGGCATGTGCTGTACTACGACAATCGGGACCGGAAAATCTGCGGGGATGCGCGGCAGCACTTCGGCCAAAGCGTTGGGGCCGCCGGTAGAAGTGCCGATAGCCACAATTTCCACCCGCTGATTGCTGTTTGAACGTACCTTTGCAGCAGGACGGGCCGCCGAAAGCGCAGGAATTTTAACTTCCGCAACGCCGCACAGGGCCTTGATCTTGGGAATAAGTTCAGTGCGAATACGCTCCGCGGCGATGCCAAAGCTCCCGGTGTTGCTGGGTTTAGTAGCGTAGTCGGACGCGCCCAGCGCTAAGGCGTCCAGCGTCGCCGACGCTCCATGTTCGGTCAAGGTGCTGAACATTATGACCGGTAACTTGGGATTCGATTTGCGTATCGCAGCAATTGTTTCCAGCCCATTCATGACCGGCATTTCAATATCCAGCGTAATAAGATCAGGCTTAAGCTGCGCAAGCTTCGCCAAAGCGATTCGTCCGTCGCTTGCCGTGCCTACTACTTCCAGCGTGCTGTCACTGGATAGAGTGTCGGCAAGCAATTTCCGGATCACCACCGAATCGTCCACCACGAGTATGCGAATTGGTTTCATAGGCGTGCTTGCTTATGACGAAAGCTTCTCTCGTTGCTAGGCTCCGCTCGCCACTGCTTTCGATATCTCTTCAAACTCCGTTTCGTCATTGCCTGACTCGGCGGATGAATATTGGTCGATTCCCTCGGGTCGCTCAATTTTGAATTGCTGCATGAGCCGGCTGAGCGCCGATGCGATCTCCGCTAATTCCTGTGCGGCTTTTTGCGACTCTTGCGCCCGCGCCAATGTCCCTTCCGCCGCTTGGGCCACGCCCCCGATGCTGACGGAGATTTCACCGGCCCCACTCGCGGCTTCACCGCTGTTGCGGGTCATCTCCTGAGTGGTCGCACTCTGTTCTTCGACCGCAGCCGCTATGGTTGCCGAAATGGTATTGATCTGATGAATGACCCCGCTGACGGTCTCAATCGCAGCTACCGCGCTCTTGGTGTCCACCTGAATAGTTGTGATTTTGTGACTGATGTCCTCGGTCGCCTTCGCCGTCTGCTTGGCCAGTTCTTTCACTTCGTTCGCCACCACCGCAAAGCCTTTGCCGGCCTCTCCGGCGCGCGCTGCTTCGATGGTTGCATTCAACGCCAGTAAATTGGTTTGTTGCGCGATGGAGGTGATGACCTTCACTACCAGGCCGATTTCGGCCCCCGACTGGCCCAACTTTGCTATGGTCGCATTCGCAGCTTCAGCCGCGCTGACCGCCGACCCCGCCACTTTGGCAGCTTCATTAGCATTCGCGGCAATGCTCTGGACCGTCACCGTCATTTCGCCCGCGCCCGTCGAGAGGCTCTCCAGATTGTGGCTGACCTGCTGCGTAGCGCGTGAAACCGATTGTGACTGCACCGCAGTCTCGCCGGAGTTGGAAGTGATCTGCTGGCTTGACTCCAGCAGCTTTTGACTTGCGGTTGTCAATTGATTGGAATGAGCGGCGATTCCACGAAGGATCTCCTGCAGCTTGTCCATAAACAAATTGAACAAGCGGCTAACTTCTGCAAGTTCGTCATTGCCGCCGTCGCCCGCGGTTTCCAATCGTCTGGTTACATCGCCCTCGCCTTCGGCAATGTTGTGAATCATCTGCGTCAATCGGCTCAGTGAGTGCGATATGGTCCGCACCAACTTAAAGCTGCCTAAAAACAAAATCAGAAGTGAAACTGCACATATCAGCAGACTGATGCGCGTGGCCCGTGTTCCCTCTGAAAGTGCGGTTCGCTGCGATTTCGTGGCGCCCTGGTCCAGTTCGTCAGTGCTGTCTTCAATTTTTTGGCTAAGCGCGTTCGAGAGCTGGCCAAATTTGCCAGCATCGCTGGCATACGAAGACTTGTCCGCATTGTGAATAATTGCATTGGCCAGGGAGTTGGCTGTATTGACGTACTCCTGCACCATGTCAACTTCTTCATTGAGCGTGGCTTTGAGGACAGGATCGGTCACCGCATCTCGTGCCGCGGTCGAACGCTGTTCCAACATCTTGGAATGAAGAGCGAGATTGTCGAACCCATCTTGCTGGTCCTGCCCCTTTTTCGCAAATACCGCCGCCATATCATCCCGGGTCATGTCGTTGTACGGTCCAACTTCCACGTGGTTGCGAATGGCCGAGCCAGTCGCAGCCACCTCGCGCGTCATTTTCTCGACCGACCTGATGCCCCAGTAACCATTCGCGCTGACCCCAGCTACAAAAAACAGGCTGGTGCCCATCAGGCTGTACAACTTCGCTTTAATAGTTACTCTCAATCAACACCATCTCTCTGTCGCTAACGCCTAGGAGCGAAAGCCGGGTTGTTTCCCACTTCGAACAATCATCCCTGATGTTCCATGCCATTCAACGGACACTTTTGCCGGACGAAGAAGCTTGTGGTAGATGTTGCCGGCAGCGTGACCGCGTTCCCACGAAATTCCTGACGTAAGTTTCATACGATGCACGGAGCTTGCCGTTCTGTGCTTCGTCTCGGTTTCATCCCGCGTGCGCCGCGCGCCCACTCGTTGGCCGCTCTATGTCGGGCTGAGCGCTGCCCTTGATCTTGAACTGCTCTACCAGCCGGCGAAGTTCGGCTGAGGTTTCAACCAGGCGTTGTGAGGCTTTCTGGGTATCGCCCGCACAGCGAGTCGTGCCCTGCGCCGCCTCGGCAACCCCGGCGATATTGCCGGTAATCTCGCCGCTGCCTTGCGCCGCTTCGCTCACATTGCGCGACATCTCATTCGTAGTCGCGTTCTGTTCCTCCACTGCGGTCGCAATCGTGCTCGAAATGTCGTTGATCTGGTGAATGACCCCGCTGATGGTTCCAATGGCTTCCACCGCGGCCTTGGTATCGGTCTGAATCGCCTCAATTTTGCGGCTGATGTCTTCCGTTGCCTTGGCGGTTTCTTTCGCCAACTCCTTCACTTCATTTGCGACCACGGCGAATCCTTTGCCCGCCTCGCCCGCACGCGCCGCTTCGATGGTCGCATTTAGCGCCAGCAGGTTGGTCTGCTGCGCAATCGAAGTGATGACCTTGATCACCTGGCCAATCTCAGTCGAGGAGTCGCCGAGCTTGGCGACTGTGGCGGTAGTGGTTTCCGCGACCTTCACCGCAGACGTGGCAACCTTTGCGGCCTCAGTCGCGTTCTTGGCGATTTCTTTAATGCTGGCTCCCATCTCCTCCGCGCCGGTGGCTACCGTCTGCAGGTTTTGGCTCACTGCTTGCGCCGCCCTTGACACTACGTCAGATTGCGCGGAGGTCTTCGCGGAGTTGGAAGTGATCTGCTGGCTGTTGGCCGAAAGTTCTTCACTGGCCGAGGTAACGCTCTGCGTGGACACTGCGATCTGGCCGAGAATGGAGTGCACTTTTTCCACGAAGATGTTCAAACCCTTGCCTAACTCGCCTATCTCATCGTGCCGATTCTCGTCCACCCGGGCGGTCAGGTCGTTGGCTTCTGCCATTTTCTTGAATTGTGCGGAAAATGAACCCAGGCCTTGATTAATGCTGATCGTGATGCGGCTCGCGATGACCAGAAGGATCAACAATGACAGTCCGCACATGAGCAACATGGCGCGCTGCGCTTTTCTTGCTTTGGTTTGCGCTCCTTTTTCGGCGTCATTGGCTCCTTTAGTTAATTGATCGCTGGTGATCTCAATTTTGCCTTGCAGGTCTTTATAGATTTGCAGGTAAGGGCCAAGCAAATTACCAGCCGCGCTGGGATTATGGAGAATGGCGTCAATCAGGGCATGGCCGGCTTTCACGTACTCTTCCGAAATCTGAGTTTCCTCCTCCAGCATGGCGCGGCTGCTGGCATCATTGGCGAAGCCGCGCGCCTCTCCGATCCGCTCTTGCAGCAACTTGCGGTGCTGCTCGAATTCCTCTACTTTGTTTTGCTGCTCGTCGCCTTTTGCGCTGAATACGGCCGAGACATCTGCCCGGGTCAAGTCGTTGTACACGCCCGCCTCAATATGGCTCCGGATAGCTGAACCGGTGGCGGCGACTTCGGTGGTGGTTCTTGCACCCGATGCAATCCCCCAAAATCCCGTAATGCTCACGCCTATCACGAAAACCAGGCTGCTTACCGTCAAGCCCAGCAATTTTGCCCTGATTGTCAATTGCATGATGGTTCGCTCTGATCAGCAGGTTTTTACATCCGCAGTTTGTAACCGGTATCGGAAGCAGCGAGGCCATCAATCTTCACCGCTCTTACCCCGCCATCGCTCCCGTCACCGTGGAAGTCGCCGGCCTTTACGAATCCAATCGCTCCAGGTGAAGAGGCCACGAAGCTTTTTACGGCGCCTGAACTGCTCACCTCCTTCGGAGGAGTTGCGGATTTGCCCGTGAACGCAGCCTGCAAGAAATATTTATTGAAATCACCGTCATTCATGCTGCATACGATTTTCAAGAAAGCGGTCCTTTCCGCAGCCCCAGCGGAAACGATTACCGGCGCCACCGATTTGCCCGTGTCCCAGTGACTGCGGTCCGACAAGAACAGCTTTTTCAATTCTGCGGTGCTCAAGCTGTCGATCGGGTTCGCGGAATTCACAATCACTACGATCGCGTCTCCCGCATGGGCCCGCGGCGCGATAACCGCGCACAAAATCATCAAGGCAAGTGTGCGAAATATCACAGGCATAAATTTATTGTTGGTCATGGCCTCACTCTAGAATGTGAAAGCAAACTGGGTATCCAATCCGTTGCTGCTCGGGACTCCTCGTCTCTGTGCCCGGTCATATTGCAGTTTGAACGCGGTGTGCTCGGTGAAGTCGTACCGCAGGCCGGCTGACGCACCATTTCTGCGGCCGACCACCGGTCCGTCAGTCGAATCGCCATAGATCGGCTCGTTTACCCCGGCGTTGATGTATTCGTAGCGGAAATATGGGCGATACGATCCGAATCGGCGCGAGAGCTGGGTGTAAAAAGCCGGTGTATGAAAGACTCCGGGCGCGCCGGTGCTGCTGCCGACGTGGCGGACCAGCATTGCCTCATTCAGAAATTCGTACGTCGAATTCAAATACACCACATGAACTGTCGAAATCAGCTCGCCATGGTTTACGTTGTCAGAAAAAGTAAGGTAGTCGTGATAGATGGAAAATCCCATGTCGACGCCATTAAGCCACGTGGGATGCGCCGAGAGCGCGATGTTGAACGACTTGCCGTTGTTCGTGTCCTGCGCATTTTGCGCCGGCTCTCCGCCGAGCAGATGATTGCGTCCGTTGCCGACCTCAGCTACGTAGCTCAGCCCCAATTTACCCGAAGGAATCAACCCGCTGGTTGTGACGCCAACTTCCTGCAGCGGCAGGAAACCTCCATGGTCGTCGAAGGCATACATGAACGGTCGATCGACTGTGGTTTGGAACCATGCGCCCTGGTGAAACGCGGTGTTGTAGTAACCGATGGATGTGTGATACCGCCCTATGGCGGCGGTGAAGTAATCATTGCGCCTGTATTGCAGCAGCAATCTCTCGACGTCGGGCGATATGCTGTTGTCGTCTGCGGCAATAAATAGAACTTCCGCCAGAGCGGAGACCTTCTGTGATAAATGCGCCGTCATGAAGAGATCGAGAGATCCGATCTCAAACGTGTTCGCGCTCGGCTTCAGATCGCTGCTTTCGTAGCCCACGTCTCCAAACACATTCAGCTTCAGTCGATCATTGACGCTGTTAACTCTTGGTTGCTCAACCGCTGGCTCCGGTGCAGCAATCTCTGAGGGTTGTTTCTCTTGCAGTTGTTTTACCTTTAGCTCAAGTTCATTGATCCGCTGCAGCAGCATCTGGTTCGAGTCATTCTGGTTCGGTGCCGCATCTGGAGCTTGCTGCGCGTGAGCTGCAAGCCCAATGGTTACGCATAAAACCAGACCGATGACTGCCGGCACTCTCTGCAACCACTGCTGTGGGATTTTCATTATGGTTGGCCTCACTTCAAGAACACATTCAGCGCTCGACCTGATTTCGTCCGCTCAGTTGTAACTTCGGTATTTGGGGGAACAAACTTTAACGAACTGATCGAGAGTCAGCCGGCCACGCCAGCCAAATGGATATGCGAAAGATCGGCGACCGGGAATCTATCTGGAATATACCGAGACGCCGTCATGAACCTGCAGTTGCTCTTTTGCTGTTCAGTCTGGAACCCGTGCCTCTGGATGCAACGGAGTTGGCGTCCGCGTTGATCTTGAACTGCTCAACCAGCCTGCGCAGTTCGGCCGAAGTCTCAACCAGTTGCTGCGATGCCTTCTGAGTGTCGCCGGCGCCGCGCGAAGTGCTCTCAGCTGCCTGTGCCACCCCGGCGATGTTGCTGGTGATCTCGCCGCTGCCTTGCGCCGCTTCGCTCACGTTGCGTGACATCTCATTCGTGGTCGCATTCTGCTCTTCCACTGCAGTCGCGATCGTGGTCGAAATATCGTTGATCTGGTGAATCACCCCGCTGATGGTTCCGATGGCCTCCACCGCGGCCTTGGTATCGGTCTGAATGGCTTCGATCTTTCTGCTGATGTCCTCCGTCGCCTTCGCGGTTTCTTTCGCCAGTTCTTTCACTTCGTTAGCTACCACTGCGAATCCCTTGCCGGCTTCCCCCGCACGCGCCGCTTCGATGGTCGCATTCAGCGCCAGCAGGTTGGTCTGCTGCGCAATCGAGGTGATGACCTTGATCACTTGTCCAATCTCGGTAGAGGAATCGCCCAGCTTGGCGACGGTGGCGTTGGTAGTCTCAGCTACTCGCACCGCGCCGGTTGCCACTTTCGCCGCTTCGGTGGCATTCTTCGCAATTTCTTTGATGGTGCTTCCCATCTCTTCAGCCCCGGTGGCTACGGTCTGCAGATTCTGGCTGACGGTTTGCGCCGCCTTCGATACCACATCCGCCTGCGCTGAAGTCTCCTCCGAATTGGCAGTGATCTGCTGGCTGGTGGCATTCAACTCTTCACTTGCGCTGGCCAGGTGCACCGCATTCTTGGCGATCGATTCGATGGCCTGAGATATTCCGTCGATTGCCTGGTTCAGTGCGCGTCCCATCTCCCCAATCTCGTCGGTTGAATCCACTTCAATCTTCTGACAGAGATCACCGGCAGCCAGCCCCTGCAGTACGGTCAAGGTCTTGGCCAGCGGGCCGAGAATGCCGCGAGCGATAATCCATCCCAGCACACATGCAACAACCCCAACCATGATTCCAATACCGAATAAAGTCATCATGCTCGTGCGTATTTCTTGCGCAGTGTCGAGTTCATGGTTCTTCACCATCTCATTTGCTAAATTGACAATCTCGTCTATTGCTGCAGACTGTTGGGCGAATAGTGTTTCCATCTTGGCGATCCGGACCTGATGTGCTTTGTTGGTTTGCCCGCTCAGCAAGGCAGGGATGAATTCGCTTTTCGCGATTTCCATGTATTCATGTCCGGCACTGTAAGCCGTCCCAGCCATCAGTTGCTTCAGTTTGCCCTCCGGTATCCGCCGCATCCATTCAACGTGGCCATCCTCAAACTCTTTTTGCTCCGCTTGGAATAAATCCAAATAGTGCTGCCGCCCCGCCGGATCAGAGGCCTCCTCGGCCTTCACACAGAAGGCCTCCGCGGTTAACAGGCTTTGAGGCGGTGGAACGTAGTCGGCCACGACGTCTTTATAGGCCGTAATCGATTCGTACAGCGGCCCGTTTATTTTGACTCGGTTCACAGTGATAAACGACATTACGCCGAAGATAAGCAGTCCCAGCACTGAGGAACCGACCAAAAGGAACAGCTTCGCTTTGAATGATAGATTTTTCATCTCGGTAGTCACTCTCCATAAGCGGTCGAATCGCCCTGGTCAAGCCCTAAAGCGAACCCATCAGGCGGATGCGTACGCCGCCTTGCTTCTACTCGTTCCACTCTCCCCGGCTCCGTTGCCATGGATATTGAATTGCTCAACCAGCCTGCGCAGTTCGGCCGAAGTCTCAACCAGTTGCTGCGATGCCTTCTGAGTGTCGCCGGCGCCTCGCGAAGTGCTCTCCGCTGCCTGCGCTACCCCGGCGATGTTGCTGGTGATCTCGCCGCTGCCTTGCGCCGCTTCGCTCACATTGCGCGACATCTCATTGGTAGTCGCGTTCTGCTCTTCAACTGCCGTCGCAATCGTGCTCGAAATATCGTTGATCTGGTGAATCACCCCGCTGATGGTTCCAATGGCATCCACCGCGGCCTTGGTGTCGGTCTGAATGGCTTCGATTTTCCGGCTGATGTCCTCCGTCGCTTTCGCGGTTTCTTTCGCCAGTTCTTTGACTTCGTTGGCCACCACCGCGAATCCCTTGCCGGCTTCGCCCGCGCGCGCGGCTTCGATGGTCGCATTCAGTGCCAGCAAATTCGTCTGCTGCGCAATCGAAGTGATGACCTTAATGACCTGGCCAATTTCAGTCGAGGAATCGCCCAACTTCGAAACCGTGGTGGTGGTATTCTCCGCGACCCTCACCGCAGAGGTCGCTACCTTTGCCGCTTCCGTGGCATTCTTTGCAATCTCTTTAATGCTGGCGCCCATCTCTTCGGCGCCCGTGGCCACGGTCTGCAGATTCTGGCTCACCGCCTGCGCCGATTTGTTGACCACGTCCGCCTGCGCCGATGTCTCTTCGGAATTCGCCGTGATCTGCTGGCTGGTAGCGTTGAGTTCTTCGCTCGCGCTGGCCACCTGCATCGCCGAATTTGAAATCGACTGGATCACTGAATGCAGGTTGTTCTTCATCCTGTTCAATGCGGTTCCGGCTTTACCAATTTCATCGTTCGTAAAAACATCGGTATCGGAAACCGTCAAGTTATTGGCCGCAATTTCCTGCACCATCGCAGACATGACAGAAATGCTGTCGGACACCGCTCGAGCGATCAGCCACGCTGCAGCGAAGCCGATGAGAACTCCAGCAATAGCCAGCACCGTCATCAGCATCTTGCTGCGGCTAACGGTGGCATCCTGGTCCTGTTCGACTTCCTTCGTTCCTTTCTCAACCGCATCGGCAAAGTCGCCGGTTGCTTTGTCTACCGCAACGAATGCCGGTCGCGCCCGGTTGATCATGTAATCAATCGCTTCCGTGTTCTTGCCGTCTTTCTTGAGTTGAATTTCCGCATCCGCGACCTCGTTGAAGGGCTGCCCGGTACGCTCAATGTCCCCATACAGCCGTTTTTCTTCGTCCGAAGCAAGCAGCGGAGCAAGTTTTTGCATAGTGTCTTTGTATTCATTTCTGCCGTCTTCAAGGGTCGATAGCATCGGGGCCTGTCCGCTGGCGAGAAATCCGCGAGCTCCCGCACTCTCTTTCAGCAGGGCCTCCATCACGTTTTCAGACAGCAGTTTCTCGGAACTCTTTTTTTGGACCGCATCGGCTGCCTCATCGAGCTTGATGATGGTTCGATACGCCATCAATCCGATGACACTCAAGATGAGTAAAGGTATGCCGAAACCGATGGCTAGTTTTTTTTGTAGGCTAAGGCGCTTGAACACAGGAGTCTCCTCTTAAAGCTTTCTGATTGCGATGGCCAACGTGCGAAAGCATCTTCGCTGCTTGCCAGGAATGCGGCCGGCGGCGGCCTCCGGCTAAGTGATTAAATCGGCGAATAAGACTGGAAGTTTAGGTTCCAACAGGCAGAACACTGATAGAAGTTGAACATTTGTCGGTTTAGTTTTGGATTTACTTCGTGAACCTTCGTGCCCTTCGTGGTTAGCGCCTTTTGGAATCGCGCAGCTTTGGAAATGTTTGGCGCTATCCTCTCATCGCGGTCGAGCTCTCAGCATTAACATCGATCTGACAGGCTGCGCCAATGTCGAGTACGTGCATCAGTTGGTGATTGAGCTTATGCACACCCACGACCACCGCCCGCACACTGCCCCGTAAAGTCTCAGGCGGAGGCTCAAAGCTTGCTTCTTCGACTTCGACCACATCCCCGATTTCATCGACCAGCAGGCTGACTGCACCGTCGGCTGAACGCACCACCACGTTCATCACCGGTGTGCCAGCCGGGGCAGCTTCCAGTTCGAGTCGCCGCCGCAAATTAACGGCGGTCACGATCTGGCCGCGCAAATTAATCAGTCCGCTCACTACCCGCGGTGCCAGCGGGACCGTCGTCATCTCCAGCGATCGAATGACTTCCTGCACGCCTTTTAATTCCACTCCGAACAGCAGCTTGTCCAAGTAGAACGTGCAAAATTGCGATGTGTTGGCCATGTCTAGTTTCGAACCTCCGCTGCTGTGTGTCCGTGACTGGTTCGCGCCGCGTTCAAATCCGTGCCTCTCAGAATAGCGGGGATATCGAGCAGCTCGGTCACGCGATTGCCGATCACCACCGAATAAAGCACCGCGGCCCGCGTCGCCGCCGACTTTACATTCGCAGGGTCTTCCACGATATCCAAAATCTTTTCCACCACCAGCCCGAACGTGCGCCCTTCGTGATTTACCACCAGCGCCTGAATGGGGCCGGAATCTGCTGTGGGCGGAGCTTGCAGCGCGCGCAGCTTGTTGCGCCGTTCCTCCAGAACCACATTCAAGCGAACCAACGGTAGAATTTTTCCGCGATATTGCGTGACCCACTGGCTGCCCGACATCTCCACCTGAGCTACGGGAAACTCTTCGAGTCGCGCCAGCGTGCTCAGTGGAATCGCCATGCGCGAATCCCCGGGTCCTGCGAACAACAGGAAAGTTTGCTTTTCTTCCTGGTTACCAGACTCCGCGACTTTTTCAGTTATGGCGCGCTCCCGTGTTTCGGTCACCACACTGGCTCTTTGCGCAAGACCCAAAACATCCAGGATCAATGCAACTTTGCCGTCCCCCATAATGCTTGAACCGGCAAAAGTTTTTACCGACTTCAATTGTTTGCGCAGTGGCTTTACTACAATTTCTTCTGTGTCGTTGATCTGATCGACGACCAGCCCGAACTGACGCTCGTCGGCTTGCAATACCACGATGTTGACCGCGCCGTCACTTTCGGAGCCCCGCTTTGTGTCGGCCTCTAATTTGAGTTCGCGGCTCAAATACACCAGTGGCAATAACTGTCCTCGTAGGCGGTAAACCGGCGCGCCATGCACCAGTTCTATGCCCGTGCTTACTTCGTCCGCCTCAAGCCGTACCAGCTCAAGCAAACTTACTTGCGGGATCGCATACCGTTCCCCGCAGCAGGTCACAACCAGCGCCGGGATAATGGCCAAGGTCAGCGGAATCTTCACTCGCACGGTAGTCCCTTGTCCGCGCGTGGACTGAACATCGACATTGCCGCCAATGCGCTCGACATTCGTCTTTACCACGTCCATACCCACACCGCGGCCGGATACATTGGTGACCTTCTCCGCGGTAGAAAAGCCCGGCAAAAAGATGAGGTTGTAAATTTCGCGTTCAGTCATTCGCCCGGCCTGCTCAGCTCCGATTACGCCCCGCTCGGCCGCTTTTTGGCGAATCCGCTCCGGATTCAATCCGGCGCCATCGTCGCTGATTTCAATGTTGACTTGGCCGCCCTCATGAAAAGCCCGCAGGATCAGGCGTCCCGCTCGAGCTTTCCCCGCTTTTACACGTTCTGCGGGAAGTTCAATCCCATGGTCGACCGAGTTGCGCACCAGATGGGTGAGCGGATCTTTAATTGCCTCAATGATGGTTTTGTCCAGCTCGGTCTTCTCGCCTTCCATTTCGATACCGACCTCTTTGCTGCAGCCCAAAGCCACATCACGCACGGTTCGCGGAAACTGGCTCCAGATATTTCCGATAGGCTGCATGCGGGTCTTCATCACTTCTTCCTGCAGCTCGGTGGCGATCAGGTTCATGCGCTGCGAAACCGCATGTAGGCCGGTATCGCCAACCGTATTTGCAATTTGCAGCAGCTGATTGCGGGCCAACACCAGTTCGCCGACCTGCGTCATCAGCTTATCCAGCAGATTTACGCCCACGCGAATAGTCTCCGGCGCGGCATCGCGCGGCTTCGCCTCCGGAACTTGCGCTGCGGGCTGGTCCTCGGTTTTGCCCGGAACTTTGGCCTGGGAATTTACGGGAACTGCACGACTCGCAGTCGAGCCATCAGTCTGCTCCAAAAAACTCTCGGCACGCTTGGACGCCGTGCCCTTCCCGAATTCAACTGCGGCAGGGGTCGCCACTGCAGCTTGCTTGTTTTCTTTCGGTGGTTTCGTGCCTTTGCCTACCGCAGTCGGTTCGGGTGACACTTGCG
>DATNAF010000437.1:0-8164 GCA_035572845.1 Terriglobales bacterium | reverse complement strand
CCTGCTTTTCTGAAACATATATCTCGGCCATGATCTGATGCGCGCGATAGGAGTCGGGCGCCGCCTGCAGAACATGCTCGAAGGCCGCGTGCGATTGGTTCTCAGCTGCATGTGCCTGCTTGTAGAGCTCGTCCTCTTCTAAGTGGTCCTTTCCGGTGTGCTCAACACTTGAAGCCGCATCGGCGGTTCCGCGCGCCTCCTCGATTTTTGTCTTCAGTTCTGCAAGCTCGGGCCGCCGCGCCAGGGCATGCTTGAAGTCATCAAGCGCGCCCCTGCGGTCTTGTCGGAGCAGGCATTGCTCTCCCGCAAGCTCCCATACGCGGCCGCCATCCGGCGCCAGAGCAAGAAGCTTGAGGGTCGCCTGTTGGCCTATTTGCAACCAGGCGTTTCCCAGGGAATACCACACATCGACGTTGTTTGGATCCAGACGGCTTGCAGCTTCAAATTGCTTTACCGCCGCGTCGTAGTGTGTCTGACTGCTGTATGCATATCCAAGCCAGGTGTGCGCGATTGGGTCCGTTGCTTTAATCCGCACAGCTTTCTCCAGTTCCGGAACGGCTGCATCTGGATTTGAAAGCTGGTACCACGCGAGACCGGAAAACAAGTGCGGAGCCATCAGGCCGGGATCGATTGCCATGGCTCTGTGAAAAGCCGCAATCGACGATCGAAGTTCATGATCAAAATACAAAGCCACTCCCAGATTGCTCTGAACTTCAGCGCTGCCGGGCAGCATCCGCGCCAACTGCCGATACTCACGCACGGCTGTCGAGAAGTCGTTCCGACGCTCCGCATCCTGCGCCAGCCGAGCGTGGGACGCCATTTCAGGCGTGAGTTGCTGAGCGGCGAGAAGCAAAGGTAAGGCCATGCCCGCAGACAAAACGAGCTTTGCGAGCATGGCCATCGAGGCTAAAACTCCAGTTTCATCCCGAATTGGATGATTCGAGGACTGTTCTGCTGCGCCGTCATCTGACCGAAGATGGAGCCGGAGCCGGGAGCGGCAGCGAGGTTAGGCGGAGCAAAATTCTGAATAAAGGTTACCGCATTGCCTCCATTCGAGAAGACCACTCGGTTCAAGGCGTTGAAGAAGTTGGCCTGGAACTGTAGATCTGCCCTTTCCGTAATCTTCGTGCGCTTGGATACCGACAAATCCTCATTGAGATAAGAAGGCATGCGTAGCGACGATATCAGGTTGGGAGCATTGCCGAAGGTGCCAACAGCCGGAGACGTAAATGCCCCGGGGTTAATGTAATACGAACAAGTCCCAGATCCTAGCGGCCCTGAGCAGCTTTTGCGATATCCCGGATTCTTGAACGGCTGATTGGGCACAATATTCGGTCGAAAGCTGAAGCCATCTCCTGCCGCGAAGTACGGATTCGAGGCGCCAAGAGCGTCGTATTCGATGTGAATCGGACGCCCGCTCATATACCGCTGAATCCCCGATACGGACCATCCTCCGAAAACCTCGTCGGAAATGCCGCCCCGATTCAAAAATGGCTTGCCTTTACCAATCGGCAGTTCGTAGGTGTAGCTTAGCGCAACATCGTGCGGAATATCAGAACTTGTAACAGAACGCTCCGACTTGGAGTCATAGTAGTCCTGGAAAAAAGACCCGGCAAAGATCGCATTTTCGGCGCCCGCCGACGGACCAGAGTTGGAATCAACATCTCCAATGGTCTTGGAGAAGGTATATGACAGCAGGAAGGTCAACCCTTGAGAAAAACGCTTCTGCAGGCTTGCCTGCATGCCGTTATAGGAGACGCTGCCGATGGGATTCAACGGATTATCCACATCGCCGTACTGCGGCCAAGGGCGCAGCGCCTGGCCCACCGTATCTCCTGGAGCGAAAATCGACGAGAAGCCTGGCCATGGCGGCAAAATTCCAGCTGCTGCCGCTCTGGGATCATTGATGTTCAAGGTCAGGAATTCCGGCATGCTCAGGCCATCCGCAGCTGCGGCTGAGCCGTACTTCGATTGCACTACCGCCGGATTGATCTGGTTGGGCTTGGACCATGTCCCCAGATGATAGGTGTGCATGCCCACGTAACCGACCGTAAAAATCATGCTCCGGCCCATCTGCTGCTGCACTTGGGTTGTCCAGTACATCTGGAAGGGGGGTTCCCCGGAGCTGGGATGAATCATCGCCGGATTATCGTTTCCGACCAGCAGTCCCGGGTCGATCGAATTGAATGCGACATTCGATGAAGGATAGGGAGTGTCCCACAGGTACCCCGAGGTAAGCGCACCGCTTTGGCCGCGGCTGAACTGTGCTAACCCTGAGAATCCCGCGCTATATTGTCCACCCGAGATGGCGCTCTCAATATTATCGTTTCCAATGGGACGAACCACAGCGAAACCACCGCGGATTGCGGTCCGGCCGTCCGCATAGGGCGAATAGGCAAAACCAAAGCGTGGCTGGAAGCCAAGATAATCGATGTTTCCTAGACGATACCTCCCGTTACGTCCTTCACCCTTTCCAAAGAACTCGTATGCCCCGGGTATCCCTCCAGCAGAGGGGTTTGGAAGCGTAGGATTCATTGTTGAAACTTGCCCCCTCGCATCGGACCTCGGAATTTGCAGATCATACCGTATGCCAAGGTTCAGAGTGAGCTTAGGGTTAACTCTCCAATCGTCCTGCACGTAGAGGCCAAACTGCTTCCAGCGGTACGCCTGCTCGATAGGAAAACTAAAATTAACGAAATCGACATTGCCAAGCAGAAAACTCGCGGCAGGTGATCCCGTGTTGCCCGGTATTGCGACCGGCTGGTTCCCGCTCACAAACCCAGTCCCACCCAGCGCCGACTCAGAAAACGCAAAGTTAAACGCGCCCGATCCTTCTCCGCCTTCGTTGCGTTGCAGGTCCCGAGCCTCTCCGCCGAAACTGAGCGTGTGGTTGCCACGAATCATCGTCAGGTTGTCGTTGAGGATATACCGGTTTTCCTGGTCGAACGAGGTTCCTACGCCTCCAATGCCGTTCTGCTCCGGAATTCCAATGCCGGGATATCCAGCTTTAGAACCGAGCGGAGGGAGCGCCCCGGTTATGCCAAGCCCGCTAAAATCCGGCCCAGCCTCAAGCGCCCCATTCAAGCCTGTGTCGCGGATGTAGCCGATGTTGAGGTTATTGAGCAGAGTCGCCGAAAATGCGTAGTTGTGGGATAACCGTATCTGCAGCGTCGGCTGTGAATTCTGTGTCGCGTCCAGCAGGTTGAGGGTGCCGTTATTCGAACTCTGGTAACCGCCACTAAAGAAGCTGCCGGAGATCGATTGTTTCTCCGAAAAATGATGGTCAACCTTGACGACGAGCCGGTGCTCGTCGATTTTGGAGCTTTGCAAACGCACAAAATTGTTCTGGAGCGCGTCGTTGGTGGCCGTCGGGAAACTCTGCAGAACTGTTTGCGAAACAGCACTCAGCGCCGGCGATCCGGATGGAATCATATTGAGCGTGCCGTTGGAAGGATCTCCGAACGGATCCAGTACGCTGTAGAGTTGCCCGTTCGGGCCTGTCACCGTATGTTCCGAATATGGGTTATAAATTTCACCCGTATAGATTGGGCGGCCCTCAGCGTCATAAATTGGGGAGCCATTGGAATCCTTCAATTGTGCTCCCAGCAATTGACTGAAATCTCCCTGGCGGAATGCGTTCGGGATCGTCGTCAGCGTCGCGTTATTCGAACTGGGGCGATACGCGAACCCCGTCCACTCAACGAAGAAAAAGGTTCTGTCGTGTCCGTTATAAAGTTTTGGTATCCATACCGGGCCGCCAATGGTGCCGCCGAATTCGTTCTGCTTGAGAGGGGCCTTCTTAAGCCCCAGAGCGTTGGTCACAAATCCGGCGGCGTTCAGCGCATCGTTCTGCAGGTAATCAAATAGACTCCCGTGGAATTGGTTGGTCCCGGATTTGAATGCAAAAGAAACGATTCCGCTCGAAAGCCCGTACTTTGCCGTTTGATTGCTGGTAATGACTTTGAACTGGCTGATCGCATCGAGGGGCGGATGATCCCCGCCAGAATCACCCAGCAAATTCGTGTTCATTAGCGGAATTCCATCAATATAAATCTCGTTGGCATAACTGACCGAGCCGCTGAAGTGCAGCCGGTAATCGGGCGTCGCGCCGGGCTGAGAACCCGCGACACCGGGAGTCAGCACCACAAAATTCAGTGGATTGCGCATGTCGCTGTTCAGCGAAACGGGCAGATCCTTCATCTCTTGCGGCGAAATCACCGTGCCGATGTCCGAAGTCTCCGTCTCAACCTGGGCCGCACTCGCCGCGACCGTGACAGTCTGTTGAACCTGCCCGGGCTGCAGCACTACGGGAAGGGCAACGGTGCTCCCGGTTCCGACCACGACATGCTGTTGAATGTTCGTGCTGAATCCCTGCGCCGCGGTCGTGAGTGTGTAGTTGCCGGCGGCCAGATTGAGAAAGGCGAACTGCCCCGTGGCGCCCGAGTCCACACTCTGGCTGACGCCCGTGGACTCATTCTTCAGCGTAAGCTTCGCGCCGGGAATTGCTGCGTGCTGCGTGTCCTGAACTTCCCCTCTGATGGAGCCGAGGTTCACCTGCGACCACGCCACGCCGGAAGCAAGAAAGGCTGCCGCGAAGACCAGAGTCGCCGAGAGAAATAGCCGAAGTTTCGTGCACTTCATATTGAGCCTCCAAAGGCTTGCAAAGAGATTTATGCAGGGTCTGAATGCCGTATTCGTGAGTCTAGTTAAACCTTTAACTCGCTGATCATGGAATTCAAACATTTGGCAAAATGATTTGTCAAGAAAAATTCTGCGATTTTTTGTTGTCGGGCTGGCTATTCGAAATGTTCAAGCATGAGCGTCAACCGGGAAGGACGTTTCCCAGCCGCTTCTATACTCTTCAGCGCTGGCGCCGTGTCGATTCGCGAATCACTAGCGTGGGTACAATCCGTACTGCCGAGGCCTCGCCGGTGCGCTTTCCTTCAATACGGTCCATAAGAATTGTCGCGGCGCGGGCTCCCATTTCATAGCTCGGCTGAACCACCGCAGTGAGATGAGGATGGAAGGAGCGGTCTACAACGAGATCGTCGAAAGTAGCCAGGGAGATATCTTCAGGGCACCGCTTCCCTGTCTCTTCCAGCGCCTTAAGGAATCCGAGCGTCATCACGCCGTTGCAAACAAAAACAGCCGTCGCTCTGCTCCTCCCGCGGAGCAGTTGTTTGCCAAGCCGGTAGCCGGATTCGTCTCGAAAGTCGCCCTTCAGAACCAGCGCCGGGTCAACTGCGATATCCGCCTCGTGCAACGCCTTCTCATATCCGGCAAGGCGTTCGCGGGCTATCTGCGCGTCAAGCTTCCCGGTAATGATCGCGATCCTTCTGTGCCCGAGTTGGATAAGATGCCGCACGCATTCGTGGCCGCCACGGACATTGTCCAGAAGCACAGAGTCCGTTTTGACCCCTGAAACCGGACGGTCGATGCACACCACCGGAAGCCCCGAGGTGATGGCATTTTGAATGTGGCTGGTATCGCGCCCAGGCGCGGATGCCAGGAGTATGCCGTCCACGCGGTACGACCGAAGCGCCGAAACCACGCGCCTTTCCCGCCCGATCTGCTCATCCGTGTTCGCTGTCACAAGAAAGTAGCCGCGCTCATACGCGCTGTCTTCTGCTCCGCGGATGACCTCGGGAAAAAATGGATTGGTAATGTCGGGCAGCACGATTCCCAGCATCCGCGTCTGCTTTACCTTCAGACTGCGTGCAATCTCGTTGGGGTAATAGTCCAGCTCGCGAATAGCGGCCTGGACCCGCTCATGCACAGCGGGGCTCACCCGCTTCGTTCCGCGAATGACGTTGGAAACCGTGGCTATCGAAACACCGGCGCGCTGGGCCACCTCTACGATCGTCGCCACAGTTCAGGCCTCGCTCCACGCATTGCCCGTTATTCTGCTGCGCCCCCAATTGCTGATCGCGGTCTTCTCAGTCAATGTACTTCCCCGTTCTTGAAATACACGGCGAGCCGTGCAATCGAAGTATAGTGCCCCGAGCCTCCCGGTACTCCAATTATCCGCATGCCGTAGCCTGAGGTTTCCGGGAATTTAAACGTATATACTCGGTGGGGGCCTGCTGCCGTGCTCTCCGGATAAGGCGGTGTAACGGTCACGCCGGCAACATCAACCCAGTGAAAGTTCTGGTAAACCTGCACCCGCGGGGCGCTCGTATACCAGCCGCCGTCCGGCGACATCTTGCCCGTCTCGTACAATACCTCATTGAAGTTGTATGGTTGCGGCCATTGGTAGCCCCACCAATCCGCCTTTTTGGGCGAGCCGTCGAAATCATCTTCGCTGCCCGAAGCCTCCCCATCGGCTATCGAGTCCGAGCAGTCCAATCCACACAGCGAGCCGAAATGCGTGCTCTTGCTGATCGCGCGCGTTCCCGGAGCCAGGGCCAGGTTCTCTCCGGATGATCGATTCACCGGAGTCGCAGGCTGAAATGGTTCTAAATAAACATGGCGCAGCGCAAAGGTATACCCGAGAACCCAGACGTTGCTCTGAAGGTAGAGAGTCTTGCCATCAGCGCTGATGAACTTTGAGGGAATGCTCGTCCCATACTGACCATAATTGTGATCAGCGAACAGCGACCCGAAGTCTTTTGAGAGAAACAAACTCCACGGCCCCCAAGGCTGCGGAGCTTCATACATTTGATTCGTGGCACAGGACCACGACGTGAATAGAAACCGCCGCAGCGGTTTGTCATATACGACGCCACCCTGGCCGATAACCGGTTGCTTCGCCTGACAATGCTTGCCAGACCCATCCGGATATAGCAGTCTTCGGTCTTCTAGAACCGGCCTCTTGAGCGTAATGTCATTCGACCACTCTGGAGAGCCTTGAGCATTGTTTCCCGTAAAAAATTCCCACGCAGACCGGTTCTGAATCTCGTTGTCCGGCACGCGAGCCAGATAAAGCGTCTGCTGACCGCTCCAATTGTGATCGAGGCCGTAGGCATATACATAATGGTCAATCGCGTTCTCTGAATCGCGCCCGAAATCCAAAAAGAAAATGGTCGTGAACATGTAAGCTGTCGGACTATTCGGCTCACCCGGCCTTCCGAACATCGGCGCTGACTTGTCCCACGTCCAGGTGACGCCATTGTCTGTGGACTTCGCAATCGACGCTGCCGGAGCATCGCTGAAATGCCACTTCAGAAGGTTCTGAAAGGCCAGATAAATCGCTCCGTGAATGCACAGCATTCCCGTGGGCTTTCTGTTGTACTTGGGCCCGCTCCAATCCGAACCCACGTCCCTGGCGATCGTTTTGCCGGAAAGATGCGGCGGCATGCCGCTGATCCTGCTCACCGCCATGTCATACCGCTTGTTGATATCGACAGGTTTGGTGTACGGATCAAAAGCCATTCCATCACCGTTCGCGGCGTAAAGGTTTCCGTCCGCAGCCCAGCACGATGGCCAAAGATCGCCATCTCCAGGCAATTGATACGTTGAATAGGATTCCTCAGCAGCCGTTGAAAAGAATGTGCTCTTGGGTGGCGTTTGACCGCTGCAGTGCGCCATGAAAATCAGGAACAACAATCCGCTCGCAAGCCGCCCAATGCCCGAACCGCGCAACAAGATGAATCCTCCGTTCATCGCGAACCGCGATTAGAAATGCATGTTTCGCAATGCAAACCAGCGCACGAGGTCGCTTTCACCAGACCGAAGCCTCCAATTTGCAGGATTGCCACTTGCAGTGGTTAAACATTTAACCGCGGATCAAATGCAATTCAAATCCAACTCATCAAAACTGTCAATTGATGAGCACTTACCGCGCACGGTTTAACTTCAATTCCCAGTGAGATCGAAGAATGGCAGGACGAAAATCGATCTTCCGTTAAGGGATTCGCCAGAAATTTGGCCCGAACAGCTTAGTTCGGTTGAGCTTCATGTTTCAAGCTTGGTAGCGCCATCGGGGATCGAACCCGAACTCTCCGCCTTGAGAGGGCGGCGTGTTAACCAATTACACCATGGCGCCGGATGGAAGGAACGCAGCGAGATTGTAACGAGAGCCAACTGATCCGCTGGCTCCCTTGACTATATCAGAAAGCAAGCGATCAAAGCGTCTGTTCAAGCGGGGCAAAGGCCTGATCAAATCCCCAACTTCTTTACTTCATCGTTGTAGTACTTGCGGTACAGGATGTCCCATTCCTGGCTG
>DATNAF010000436.1:0-4753 GCA_035572845.1 Terriglobales bacterium | reverse complement strand
TCCCGGCATGGTATTGATCTCGTTCAAATATATTTTTCTAGACTTCGGATCCATCAGGAAATCGACGCGCGCCAGACCCGAACAATCTACGGCGCGAAATCCTGCAATGGCAAGTTCCTGGACGGTTTTTGTTTCCGCCTTGGTCAACTTCGCGGGAATGATGAGCTGCGAACCTTCATCAAGATACTTGGCAGAATAATCGTAAAACTCGGCGCTGGGCACAATCTCCCCCGGAACCGACGCCTCGGGCTTATCGTTCCCCAGCACCGAGCATTCGATCTCGCGGGCCTTATTCTTTTTTCCGCCCACGCCTTCTTCGATCACGATCTTGCGGTCGAACTTCGCCGCCTCGTCGATGGCCGGGCCAAGTTCCTTTCGATCGCGTGCCTTTGAAATTCCGACTGATGACCCCAAATTCGCCGGCTTCACAAATACTGGATATTTCAACTTGCTCTCCACCATCTTCTGCACCTTTTTCGGCGCAGACTCCCATTCGCTGCGCAACGCGGTCACGTGCTTCACAATCGCCAACCCCGCCGCGCGAAACAGCGACTTCATGATGTCTTTGTCCATGCCCGCAGCCGAGCCGAGCACGCCCGCTCCAACGTAAGGAATGTCTGCTAACTCAAGCAGGCCCTGGATGGTGCCGTCCTCACCGAATGTCCCGTGCAGCACAGGAAAGATAACGTCAACATTGATGGCGCAATCGGACGCGCGGCGGACGGGTGTATCGGTTTGGAACGGAGTCATCGAAGATTTGTGCGGCTCCGGAGGAAAGACGACAGCTTCGCCATTCTGCAGAACCGCGGCAGCTGATGTGGTCTCCGGATCTCCGGCGCGCAGCTGTCGTTCGATTTCCAAAGGCTTCCCCTGGAGTAACCGCTCCGCGTCCGATGCCGTCAACCACCGTCCATCTTTGGTAATCCCAATCGGCACCACTTCATATTTATTAGGATCAATCGCTTTAAAAACCGAAGCTGCCGAGAGCAAAGACACTTCGTGCTCGCCGCTACGCCCTCCAAAAAGAATCCCCACCCGCAATTTTTTCATTATGAATTCAGTGTGGACGCGAATTCCAATTCTCGTCAAGATGAGGCACTGAGGCAGTTAACGAATTATTGCTTCCGCGCAATTCTGTCCTTTTCATCCGGAATGCCTGACTTTTTGAAGAACCAGTTCGCAATCGTATCTCGCCAGACAATCGCTTCGCCAGCCTGATATTGAAGTTTCTGCAGGACTTTCTGATATCGCTGCTCATCGATTTTGCCTAGAAGCAATTCCCATTGGCTGACCAGTCCTGCGGCTTCTGCTGCGCCGTCATAATGCGAATCGTAGATGTGCTGAATGACTGTCTTGCCCGAGTGCAATACATACGTGTAGGGCACATGATGCATAAAGAGCAGCAGTTCATCCGGACACGCCGCCAGGGTTTCATATTCTTTTTGCACTTTGGGAGAATACTGCCCGATGTAGCCCGTTCCGGTTGCCACTGTTCGATCCATTCCGACGCCCTGCGAATCGGCGCGAATCCATTGGCCCCACCCGTTGTGCTCAGCAGAATCGGGGTTTGGCTCGTAATGCGAGCCAAGAATGTCGGTGAGAGTTCCTAACCCCAGCGGCCCGGTATAGTTTTCGTAGATGTGCCAGGAAGATAACAACATGGCGGAGATGGTCGACACTACTTGCGGATCATTGCCAAACGTCAACCGCGTCCATTCATCGGAAATTTCCTTCGTATCTAAATCCGGGTTCCACGCCAATCTTCCATACGCATAAAGATTCGCCATGGCCAGCGGGTGCGCGAGCCAATTCTCGTCAAGCCCGACGTTCACCACCGCATTAAATCCCCCGAGTGGACGATGCCAGGTTTTGCCTTCGACAATTTCCTTCACCGGCGTCGCGCCGTTCACGTGCATATCAAAGTCAAGAATCTCTTTCCACATCGGCGCCAAAAAGCACAGATGCCGCTGCTGACCGGTGTATTCCTGCGTGACCTGTAACTCGATCGCTTCGTTGGTGTGCTGCATGGCGCCGAACAGGGAAGATGATGGCTCACGCACCTGAAAATCAATCGGGCCGTATTTGATCTGCAGCACGACGTTGTCCTCAAATTGTCCGTCGAGCGGATGGAAGTAGTCGTAAGCGGCCTTAGCACGGTCGGCCTTCATATCACGCCAGTCCAGATGATGGTTGTAGACGAATGCGCGGTACATCAGGACACCACCGTGTGGCTTCAAAGCGCGCGCAATCACATTGGCGGCATCGGCCGCCGTCCTCCCGTACTGCGATGGTCCCGAGCGGCCTTCAGAGTCGGCTTTTACCACAAACCCCGCGAAGTCGGGAATGCGCTGGTAAATCTCGTCGACCTTCTTTTTCCACCACGCTGCCACGTCACGGTCCAGCGGATCAAAAGTCTTTAAACCGCCCACTGCCACGGGACTGCTCAGATCAACCGACAGCGCCAGCTTCACACCCCACGGACGAAAGGCATCCGCAACTCGCACCAGTTGCGGCAAAAAATCCAAACTCAGAATTCGCGGATCGGCGTTCACATTGTTAATTGCGCACGCGTTAATTCCAACCGACGCCAGCAGGCGCGCATATTCGCCAGCGCGGGTCAGGTCGCTCCGGACCACACCGTTGTCGAAGAAAATCGAGCGCCCGGCATATCCACGCTCGATGCTGCCGTCGAGATTGTCCCACTGACTTGCCCAGCGAATGGGTGCAGAAGGACTTTTAACATCATTAAGTTCGTTCACATCCTGCTGTTGTGCAATCCGTGACAAAAACGCAAACGTCCCATACAGCGTCCCGCGCTCACCACCGCCGATAATCAGCCAGTACTTTTTGCCGCCACGCTCAATCGTCCGCAACCAGAAACCATCGGCGTCAAGGGAACGGGATGGATTAAGCCCCTCAAAGGTACCGCTCACATCTTTCAAGCTTCCCAGTACGAACGCATCTTCGGCAGCTACATTCTGCTTAGTTCGCAGCCGTTTCCCCAACATGGACTCCATGCCACGCACCAATTCGCTGCTGGCGGAGTTCAGGACTTCTGAATTGCCTACTGAAATCACCACATCGGGAAGGCCATGGTATCGAGCGGCCATGCCGTCTGGAACCGGCGCATACCTCAACCATCCCTTAGCGCCGGTTTCAGCTGGCAGGGATAACACACTCGTCAAAATCAGCGCGGACACAATGACAATGCAGCGAAGCGAGTTCATCTGCCGTTCAAGATACACTACCCATTACAGCCATTTTTCTTCATGCCCCGCCGCCCTCCAGGTCCGAAGCCGCACTTCCTCATCGGCAACATGCCGTTGGCCAGTCCCGATCCGCTTCCCATCTTTTCGGCATGGGCCGCCGAGTTCGGCGATATTTTCTATTACCGCGCCGCCTGGTTGCATGTCTATTTTCTGAACCATCCCGATCTCATCGAAGAAGTCCTTATTCGCAACCCGCGCAATTTTCTTAAGGACCGCGTGGTCCGCAATAGCCGCTGGTTTTTCGGAGAAGGCCTACTCACGAACGAAGGCGATTCCTGGCTCCGTCAGCGGCGGCTCTCCGCGCCGGCGTTCCACCGCGAGCGCGTCAGCACGTATGCCAGCATCATGACGAGTTATGCGCAGCAGATGCTGGCCAATTGGAAGGATGGCGAAATACTAGACATCCATCAGGAGATGATGCGGCTTACGCTGCAGGTCGTGGTGCGCGCCCTTTTCAATGTGGAAGCGCAACAGAGCGCGGAAATTTCCTCGGCGTTGAATCTGATCATGAACAACACCACCGGCGTAAGAATATTGTTGCCGCCGATCGCCCGCTATCTTCCGACTCCGCGAATGATCAGCTTCCGCCGCGCGGTGGCTCGCATGGACAATACGGTTTACAGCATCATCGCGCAGCACCGGGGCAACAAAAACGACTCCGGCGATCTGCTCTCTATGCTGATTGCGGCGCGCGACGAAGATGGCAGCCGCATGTCTGACAGACAGCTTCGTGACGAGGTGCTCACGTTCCTTATCGCCGGCCATGAAACGACGGCTTTGACCCTGACTTGGACATGGCATTTACTTGCGCAACATCCCGAGGCCGAGAAAAAGCTTCACCAGGAACTCGATCGCGTGCTTGGCGGCCGCTTGCCTGAATTTTCCGATTTACCGGCGCTCATTTATACCGACCGCGTAATTAAAGAATCCATGCGCCTGTATCCGCCGGCCTGGAGTCTGGCACGCACCGTGATTTCAGAATTTGAGCTGCGGGGTTACCGCATTCCGGCAGGAGCGAACGTCGTTATGAGCCAGTGGATCATGCATCGTAACCCGACTTATTTTCCCGAGCCAGAAAAATTCGATCCTGATCGCTGGGGCACGGAGAAAATACGGAAGCTCCCACGCTTCGCATACTTCCCCTTCGGCGGCGGCCCAAGGCAGTGCATCGGATCTTCGTTCGCAATGATGGAAGCCACGCTTCTTCTGGCTACAATCGCGCAAAGCTTCCGCCTCGATTCCGTGCCCGGACATCCCGTTGTCCTGGTTCCAAGCTTTACCCTCCGCCCAAAGCACGGCATGCGCATGCGGCTCAACACACGCTCACACGCGAGCAATACGGAGCACACCGAGGCTGTCGCATCACTTAAATAGCTTTGCGATCAGTAAACCCTGGCAACTTCGCTCGCCTGCTGAAGTCATGTCTTGACGAACCGCCCTGTTGTCCTTATCATTTATTCACCAGTCGGCTCTTCGGAGCTGAC
>DATNAF010000435.1:0-3735 GCA_035572845.1 Terriglobales bacterium | reverse complement strand
GAAATTTCTGCAGGGCAGAACGGCGCTCCAACGCCAGGGAGCACTTGTTTTTCAGGGCAAACAATGTCGTAATTGCCACGCGCTCGATGGGAAAGGCGGCCAGCGCGGTCCAGCGTTGGATGCCGTGGCCACGCGCCTCACGCAGGACCAACTCATCCGCCAGGTGTTGCAAGGACGTGGCAACATGCCTGCTTACGGGAATAATTTGAGTCCGGCCGAGACGACTGCCCTCGTCGCGTTTCTTGAAACTTTACATCCGGTCGGACAGCGGCCCGCTCGCGATGCGTCGGGCGTTGCAGGCACTGCAGACGCACGGCCTTCGCCACCAACACGTCGATAACTACCAATGCAGCCTGCGATCCAGTTCGCGCTCCAGTCATGGTCGTTGCCGGTTCCGGTTACCCTTGCCTTGGTTTTCGCGGCGTTACTGTATTTGTGCGGGTGGTTTCAGCTCCGGCTTGCCTTTCCAGATCTGATTCCGGTGTGGCGCGCTGTTGCCTTTGTTTGTGGACTGCTTTCCGTTTGGATCGCCGTCGGTTCTCCTCTCGCGACTCTGGATATGGTGCTGCTCTCGGCCCACATGGCGCAACATCTCCTGCTCATGACGCTCGGTGCAGCGTTGATTCTACTCGGAGCACCGCAACTCGTGCTTCCGCATGGTTTCCCGCGGCCTTTCATGAGCAGGGTATTAGGCCCGTTTTTCCGCTCATCGTCGGTACAACGGCTTGGACGCATGACCACTGAGCCGGTGTTTTGCTGGCTCGCCGCAATTACAGTTCTGATCGCATGGCACGTTCCCGCAATTTACGCGTTGGGATTCGAATCGTATATGTGGCACCAAATCGAGCACGCATCTTTTTTCACGGCTGGACTCCTGTTCTGGTGGCCCGTGATTCCGCGGTGGCCGGGTGACGCGCGCAGTTTTCGATGGTCCATTGTTTTGTACCTCTTCTTGGCCACGTTACCGTGCGACGCCTTATCCGCATTTCTCGCTTTTTGTGATCGAGTCGTTTACACCTTGTACCTCGAGCTGCCGCAACGCTTCAACATCTCGCCTTTGCAAGATCAGCAGTTCGCAGGCGCTTTGATGTGGGTTTGCGTGACATTTGCTTACCTGGTGCCTGCCGTGATTCTTACGATGACCTTACTATCAACTCCAAGGACCGAGGAACAAAGACCGGTGCGTGCGGACTTGGCTGAGAAGCAGCCCGACAATGAACCGAGTTCCTCATCGTGGACGTGAAATTCTGATTTCCTATCCGGCAAGGTTGCGGGGCTGCACAATTCCGGGAAGGCTTGAGCGATAGGAAAATCAAAATTCTGTTCTGCCCGAGCACTTAATCCCTGTTGAGCGGCAACGTCTGAATGCAGCGAGCCAACGAAACTGCTTTGAATGCTTGTGGAATCGAGAGTCCCTAGGTGAGCTCATTTCAAACGAAAGCTATTTCATTGTATTCCCTTGCAGATTAAAAGGATCGCCGAGATGAACGGCTTAGGATAACTAGATAGCCGAGCCACCTCCTCTTGGTCAGGCGAATCGATCGCCCGACCTGAGCTGGCCTTCTCACAATCCTGTTAAGCTCGATTCGAATGGCTGGATTTTGACGGTGTCCCGGCGCAGAAATCGTCGATGGTCGGGTACCGCGCACCTGCAAAATAAATTTCGTCCGGATCCATGGCCGCAAGGTGAGCTCTTCGCACTGATGCCAACTGGCGAGCATATACATCCGTACCAGTGTCACGGATGAACGTTTTCTTCCGTGTGCGAGAGTTCACGATCTTCCGTATGCAATGTTGGCGCATCCAAGTGAAGGAGCAATTCGAAGGAGCTTTCACTGAATTGCGCTGGTTATGACAACCGGTGATTGTCATCGCAACGCAACTCCATAGCTTGTTGTGGGTTCCGAGAATTCTCACAAGCATAAATCTGTTTTCCTTCGCGCAAATGCTGTTGCTGGAACGATATGCATTAACCTGATTTTGCGCGGACCCATTAATTCAAGCCAACGATTGGCTGCGCGAAAAAGTGGAACTTGATGACAGGCAAGTCCCGATCCAATCTGCGATTGGCAACATGCTTCAATGCGAGGAGACTGCACTATGGAGAAGTCACTTTATGCTGCTGCAACACCTGAAATTGGAAAGAAGCGGGAAGAGCTGGCCCCTGAAACGCTAAATACCTGGCGCATCTTCAGCCGGCAGGTGTTTACCGACGGAGCATTACCCGCTAAGACAAAGGATCTCATCGCGGTCGCGGTTGCTCATGTAACACAATGCCCGTATTGCATTCGCGCACATACCAGAAGCGCTCGTCAAAAGGGGGCAACCGAAAAGGAGATCATGGAAGCCATTTGGGTGGCGGCCGAGATGCGGGCTGGGGCCGCGATTGCGCACTCGGCGATCGCCCTCGATGTAATGAAGGAGCATGCGCCGTCCGAATAGGGTGCTGCCCGCCGATTCAGCAGTGACTCGATGTTGCTGTAGCAGCGGGCAGGATCGTGAGCAGAGATGTTGTTCGAGAAGATCCCACTCGAGGTGGAGACACTTCCGCTTCAATCCTTGAATTCTTCTCACCATACGGCACTGGCTGTTCTTTCCATAATTCCTACCATTAATCATTTAGCTGTTGGCTTCCTCTTCATGTCACCCGGCTCAAGCCTGCTGCTCGCGCGGGCTCTCAAGATTATCGATCAGGCGTTCCGAGCGGATTCTGAAGGATGCGGAGCAAACCTCTATGGCAGGCCTTCTGCTTCGACCCATGGTCGCCAGGGTTCCCTCCGGAACATCACCCGACTGGAGCCGGGACTTAGCCATGATGCAAACAATTTCGGCGTTGTCGGTGGCCTTCGTGCAATCGGAAGAAGCGGCTTTGTCGGAACTCCGAAGATCCGCTGAAAACAGTCTTGTGACTGCTGGAAAAAATAAATCGTAAAGATAGGCAACATCCCGTGTGATCCCTGCAATCCACTCGCTCTGTAATGGTTGCTACACCGTCAAATTTTGACTTTTAAATTTGGCTTTTCTGGTCGGATGGATCCTGTTCTCCACACGACAGTTGCTTTTAAGGAGCATACTATGAAACTTATCGGCTTAGCAGTTGCCACCGTCACGCTCCTGCTCACTTTCACGCTCATCCTGTCATCGGATCCTCAAAACGCAACGGCCTCTCGGAGCGCTAGTGGCGCGTCGAATCCCCAAAGCGCGATGGTCTCCCAGAGTGCTAATGGTGTGGCTGACAATACGCCCGGCGCCTGCGAGTCGCAGTCGGTCGACGAGCCTGGCCAGGGGTGCGCAAAGGCGCTGGTCCGGCTGTTCGATCAGGGGAAAAAGATCTTCCGGTTCGACACCTTCGGTGACGAGGACTTCTGGGGCAGCACGCTCCAGCTGCACAAAGCAGTCGAGGGCGCTGCCCTCGGAGGTGTCGGCCCCGGTGTCAGCCCGAACGTGGCCCTCACCGTCGCCGGCCTGAAGGTCGATGTCGATGCCCTCCCTAGAAACCTGCAGGCGGACCTCCGGAATCGCCGGGTCAATCTCGACAGTTCTGCGACCACGCTCGCACTCCTTAAGCTGAACGCAGTCCTTGGGGTAAAGGGCTTCTTCTCGGGTGACTCGCTCCGCTCGATCGGCATCACCTGTGCCTTATGCCATTCGACCGTCGACAACTCGTTCGCCCCGGGAATCGGAAAGCGGCTGGACGGCTGGCCGAACCAAGATCTGAACGTCGGACTGATCGTT
>DATNAF010000434.1:0-2676 GCA_035572845.1 Terriglobales bacterium | reverse complement strand
CCGGCTTTTGGGGCTTTCCTCAAGCGTCTGAACCTGCGCGTTCTCGACATCATTGTGATCGATGACCGTGATCCCTACGGCAAGGGGTTGGAGCCGCAGCGGAGCGACGTGCTCAACGTCGTCCACATCACTGCGGGACGGGCGCTTTTCTGTACAACCTTCAGCCCTTACGAGTTCGAAGATTCGGGATTCGTCCAGCGCACGATCCGCCAGCTCGATGCCGACTTCGCAAAGGGAGCAATCGCTGTGAAGATCTATAAGGTCATGGGAATGGAGATGAAATCGAAGGCGGGAAAATATGTGATGCCCGACGATCCTGCCTTCGAACCCATCTATCAGTTTATTGCCGCCCACCATCGCACCGTAGTCGCACACATCGCGGAGCCGGATTCTTGCTGGCAGCCCCCAAACCCCTCCAGCCCCGACTATGGGTATTACCAGCAGCATCCCGAGGAATACGCTTACGCTCATCCCGAGTGGCCCTCGAAAGCCGCAATCCTGGCGGCGCGGGACCATCTTCTCGCCGAGAATCCCAAGCTGCGGGTAGTTGGCGCGCATCTGGGCAGCATGGAAACGGATGTGGATCAGATCGCCAGTCGCTTCGATCGCTATCCAAACTTTGCCGTCGATACCGCGGCCCGCGTTGAGTACCTGATGATGCAGCCGCGCGACAAAGTACGGGCGTTCCTGATCAAATACCAGGACCGTGTCCTGTACGGGACCGATCTTGTGGTCATGCCGAAAGACGATACGGAAAAGGCGCTAGCGGAATGGGATGAGACCTATGCCCGCGATTGGAAGTTCTTTGCCACAAACAAAACGGTCGAGGTTAGGGGCCGCAAGTTTCAGGGTCTCGAGTTGCCGGAGCCTGTGCTACGGAAGCTCTACCACGACAACTCGGTACGGTGGTTCCCAGGAGCTGTTGGAGGGGCGGACGCGCCCTAAGTTCGCGAGCCATCCTATACAAGTGACGATTGAGGACAGTAAGAGAGAGCGCAACGTAAGAATCTCTGTGCTCTACCCGAATTATCTCTCTTCATTTGATTCGGAATGCTCTGCCATCGCGGCGAACGTTAAATGACTTTCGAAATGTTACTATTTATATCGTTTTGTATCGTTTGCCCAAACCACAAAATAGGCTGCGAACCATGATTCTGATCAGGTCTTGGATTGTCCTCACAACTCTGTTTACGTCTTGTTCCCTCGCAATAGCTGGTCAAATTGCCACCGGCAAGCCTCAGATTCAGGGCGGAAACATTCGCATTGAACTTGATAACCGCCTACGCAGCCGGGTGGTTGCCCGCTTCGGCGAAAAAGAGATGCTGATGGGCCCATTCACCGCCTCTGAGACTGTGACCACCACCGATAAGGCGTGGGCTGGATTTTTGCTGACGTCGCAAAAACAGCAGCGCACGAAAGACACTTTCGGCGATGCGACCCAACTCACCCTGGAAGGAAAAGCCGGAACGTTGATGAAGAAAGTCACGATCACCATCTATGACGACTTTCCGGCGATGGCATTTTTTGATGTTCAGTACACAAATACCGGAACATCCAAGGTCGCCATCAAAAGTTGGACTAATAACGCGTATACGGTGAACGCGCAGGGCGGTGCAGGTTCGCCAGCTTTCTGGTCATACCAAAGCGGCTCCTATGAGAAACGTCCCAACTGGATCCTGCCGTTGCATGCAAAATTTCAGCAAGAGAATTATCAAGGCATGAATGCCAGTGACTACGGTGGCGGCACGCCGATCGTCGACGTCTGGCGTCGCGATGTCGGAATCGCTGTGGGACATGTGGAGCTTCGTCCCAAGCTGGTTTCCTTGCCCGTGTCGATGCCCGATCCAGCCCATGCCAGGATTGCTGTACGTTTCAGCAAAGCTATTTCATTAGGCACCGGCGAAAGTTTTCATACTTTTCGCACCTTCGTCACAGTCCACCAAGGAGACTACTTCCGCACGCTCACTGACTACCGGCGCTTCATGATGAAACAAGGTTTTCAGATGGCTAAAGCTCCTGCCGACGGTTTTGGTGCAATCTGGTGCGCGTGGGGATACGGCCGAACAGTTCAGCCTCAGCAGGTGTATGACTCTCTTCCGACAGTGAAGCGCCTCGGTTTCACCTGGGTGACCCTCGACGACGGTTGGCAAAACAATGTGGGTGATTGGCAACTCGATCCCAAGAAATTTCCCCACGGTGACGCAGACATGAAGGCCCTGGTGGATCGCATTCACCAGGAGGGATTCAAAGCCCAGCTTTGGTGGTCGCCGCTGAGCGCTGTGCCAACATCAGAACTTCTTCGGGAGCATCCCGACTACGAACTGCTGAATCGTGATGGTTCCAAGCGAAAAGTCTCGTGGTGGAACTCTTACTACTTGTGCCCGGCAGACCAGCGCGTGGTGGAGCATCACAGGGCTCTGGTCAAAAAAATTTTAGTGGATTGGGGATTCGATGGACTGAAGCTGGATGGTCAGGACATGAACGGTGTTCCGGCTTGCTACAACCCTGCTCACCATCACTCACAGCCAGAAGACTCGGTCGAGGCGCTGCCGGATTTCTTCAAAGCAATTTACCAAACTGCGCAATCTGTAAAGCCTGGCGCTCTGGTGGAGTTCTGCCCGTGCGGCACAGCATTTTCTTTTTTCACGATGCCGCACTTCAATATGTCGGTCGCTT
>DATNAF010000433.1:0-23731 GCA_035572845.1 Terriglobales bacterium | reverse complement strand
CCACGCCGCTGAACTGCAAAATTATAAAGTCGACTCAAAAGACTCGAGTGTTTCCTTTTCTGTCAAACACATCGTGGTCAGCGAAGTTCGTGGACGATTCAAGCAATTCTCCGGGACGATAAAATTTGACGAGGCCAATCTCCCGAATTCATCAGTCGCATTCACGGTCGAGACAGCTTCTGTGGATACGGGCAATGAGCGCCGAGACAGCGATCTGCGCGGCCCAATGTTTCTGGAGGTCACCAAGTATCCAGAGATGTCATTCGTCAGCCGCCGTATCGAAAGAAGCGGCCATGATTACGTTCTGATTGGAAACTTGAATCTGCATGGCACCACTCGCGAGATACGAGTCCCATTTGTCTACAACGGCAAAGTCAAGGACACCATGGGAAAGTTGCGCATCGCATTTTCTGCAACGTTCACCATTAATCGTCAGGAATGGGGCATCAACTATAACAAGGTGCTGGATAACGGCGGTCTGGTTGCTGGCAATGAGGTAACGGTGCAGTTGGATGTTGTGGCCGCTGAGCAACAGCAGCCGAGTCCCGCCCGAATAGACACCATCCGCTAATGGGAACACAACACGAATTCATCTGACCCGGCTGTGCGCTGTCGCACATTGGCATCGATTACTTCCAACTCACCCCTAATTTCCGGCATCACAGCGCTGTCTTCTCAATGCTTTGTTGACTAGGCAAGGTAAGTTCAAAATGCTTTGGTTAGCCAGGCAGTCCAATTTGATACGCGCAAGCAGGCCGATTCCGCTCCGGAACGCTTTATTTGCCAGCGCTCTTACGATCCTTCTACAACTCTGTTTCGCATCTTCGAGCCTTGGCCAAATGGGCCCCATGCTCCAGCCTCAAACAGAGAACAACTATCAACCCAAACCTTATCAGGGCAAGCTCGAAAACGATGATGGGCAATGGATTAGGCCCGCCAAGGACTACGCCAGCACACGCTACAGCTCGCTCGACCAAATCAATACCGGCAACGTGAAGAATCTGAAGCTGGCGTTCACCTTCTCGACCGGAATGACGCGTGGGCATGAGGCCGCGCCTCTGGTCGTAAATAACACGATGTATATCGTGACGCCCTTTCCCAATAATCTTTATGCGCTCGATTTGACCAAGCCGGGCGCGCCCATGAAGTGGGTGTATCAGCCGGCGCCGACTCCGGCTTCGCAGGGAGTGGCTTGTTGCGACGTTGTAAATCGCGGTGCTTCTTATTTCGAAGGCAAAATCTATTACAACACTCTCGACGACCAAACCGTCGCAGTCGACGCCAATACAGGTAAAGAAGTCTGGAAAACTCGTGTTGGTGACATCAATAAAGGCGAGAGCATGACCATGGCTCCGCTGGTAGTGAAAGGTAAGGTCCTGGTTGGCAACAGCGGTGGCGAATTCGGCATTCGAGGATGGCTAACCGCACTTGACGCGAAGACGGGAAAGATTGCGTGGCGCGCATATGGCGCGGGGCCAGACAAGGATGTGCTGATCGGGCCCAAATTTAGGCCGTTTTATTCGCAAGATCGCGGTCAGGACCTTGGGGTAAAGAGTTGGCCGCCGGATGCATGGAAAATCGGCGGCGCTGGCGCATGGGGATGGATTTCATACGACCCTGATCTCAACTTGATTTATTACGGCACGTCGAATCCCGGCCCATGGGACGCCGATGCTCGACCGGGCAGGAATCAATTTGCGTCCGGGATATTCGCCCGTAATCCCGATACTGGTGAAGCTGTCTGGTTCTATCAGTTCAGCCCGCACGATCTGTATGACTACGATGCCGTAAACGAAAACATTCTCCTGGATCTTCCTATCAAGGGTCAGACGCGAAAGGTTCTCGTACACCCAGACCGCAACGGGTATGTCTACGTCCTGGATCGCGCGACCGGTGAGGTGCTTTCAGCGAATCCGTTCGCACCGATCACGACCAGCCGCGGAGTGGATTTAAAGTCGGGCGAACTGCAGTACGTGGAAGAGAAACGCCCGATAGTGGGCAAGGTAGTCAGAGGTATATGTCCCACGGCTCCGGGTGCAAAAGACTGGCAGCCCTCCGCATTTTCACCACGAACCGGACTGCTTTATATCCCGCACAATCACCTCTGCATGGATGAAGAGGACCTGACGCCTAATTACATTGCGGGCACGCCATATGTTGGTGCAAACGTGCGCATGTACGACGCGCCCGGCGGGTACGGCGGAGCATTTACTGCGTGGGACCCGGTGGAAGGCAAAGTAGTCTGGTCAAATAAAGATCATTTCCCGGTATGGAGCGGCGCGGTTGCGACCGCCGGTGACGTTGTTTTCTACGGCACACTGGATGGATGGTTTAAGGCCGTCGATGCGCATTCGGGAGCGTTGCTGTGGCAGTTCAAAACTGGTTCGGGAATTATCGGGCAGCCCACCACTTATAAAGGACCCGATGGCAAGCAATACGTCGCGATCCTATCAGGTGTTGGAGGATGGGCGGGCGCGATCGTGGCCGGCGGACTAGATGCGCGTGATGAATCAGCCGCCCTCGGATTTGCAGGAGTGATGAAAGACCTGCCGCACTACACCACTAAGGGAGGCATGCTTTATGTCTTTGCTCTCCCTTAGATTATGCAGCGGCATAGTTCTACTGGCTTTTGCGATGAGTGCAACGGCTCAAACGAGAGAGCTTCGGGTTTGCGCTGATCCCAACAACCTGCCGTTTTCGAACACGAAGCTGCAAGGTTTCGAGAATCAGATCGCGTCATTGGTCGCCAAAGATCTGGATGCGCACCTCACTTACGTCTGGCAAAGAATGGGACGAGGTTTCGTGCGGGAGTACCTGGCGGGATCGCGATGTGATCTGCTCATTGGCGTTCCGAGCAACTATCGCCCAGTTCTCACCACGGCACCCTATTACCGGTCCAGCTACGTCTTTGTTACTCGCCATAATAACAATCTGGATGTGACCTCTTTCAACTCGCCGGGGCTGCGTGGAGTGAAAATCGGTGTGCAGGTTTTAGACGAAGAGTACACGCCTCCCGGTGAAGCGCTCGCCAGGCGCGGGTTGCAGGCAGCAATCGTTGGATATGACACAACTGAAGATGCTGAGTCGATCATTCGAGCGGTTGCGGACCGCCAGGTCGGGATTGCGGTTGTATGGGGTCCGCTGGCGGGGTACTTCGCAAAAAAATATCACGGCAGCCTGGAACTTGTGCCGGTTGAGCCGGAAGTTGATCCCCCGGGACTGCCATTCACGTTCGCCATTTCGATGGGCGTCCGCAAAGGGAATACCAGCCTGCGAGACAAACTCGACAGAGTGCTTGTCCAGCGGCAATCCCAGATTCACGAAATTCTGAATAACTACGGAGTTCCGCAGCTGCCGCTTGCTCCGTCAAGCGTGCAGAGCGCGGCGAAGCAATGAAACGCCTTCCCCAATTCGTGCTTATGCTGATTGCCGCGCTGCTGCTCGGTTCATGCAAGCGTGAAGAGCGAGTTCTGCGACAGCCGCCTCCGGCAGACGAAACTCTCAACGTTGTACAGATCAGCGGATTGAACCCCGGCGCTAATTCAATTCCAACTCCGCCGCCTTCGAACATGTATGAAGAGAGTGCTTACACGGTTTCTGAAGGCCAGAAGCTGTATGAGCAATACAACTGCGTGGGTTGTCATGCGCATGGAGGCGGAGGAATCGGTCCGCCGCTGATGGACAACAACTGGATTTACGGTTCTGAGCCGGGGAATATTTTCGCCACCATCATGCAAGGGCGGCCGAACGGGATGCCATCGTTCCGCAATCGCATTCCGCAGTACCAGGTTTGGGAGCTGGTTGCGTACGTACGCTCGCTGAGTGGATTGCTGCCGAAGTATGTTTCGCCATCTCGTCCTGACGAGATGAACGTAAAGCCGTCCGAATCCTCCACGCCACATCAAAATCCGACGGGAATAACTGGAGAGCCGGAGCAAAGAAAATGATTCCGGAGGCGACCTTCCATTTTGCAGGCTTGCTTGCGCAGGCAGTGCCGCTCGCTCCTGGATCTCACAACATTTTGCATCCCGGAGCGCCGCAGGGCAGCCACATCGAATGGCTGTACTGGTTCATTTTCTGGATTTTGCTTGCGGTTTATGTGCTTATGATTGTGGGTTTCACCCGGGCCGGCGCGAAGAGCCGCGTGCTTTCGAGAGAGCCGCTGCCGATATCGGAATACCCCGAAGGTGACCGTAGGGCAAAGTGGGCGGTGGGCACGGCGGTTGCGATAACGGTGATTATCTTATTTGTTGTCCTTGCGATTAGTGTTGCCACGGGAAAGCGGGTCGCGGGAATGACGACCTCGAAGAATCCGGTGACCATCAGCGTCACCGGTCACCAGTGGTGGTGGGAGGTGACGTATCCAAATCCGCAAGCCGACCAGACGGTTACTACCGCGAACGAAATCCACGTTCCGGTGGGAACGCCGGTGGTCGTACTGACCAATTCAGCGGATGTGATCCACAGCTTTTGGCCGCCGAGCATTACTGGCAAACGCGACCTACTGCCGGGATATTCAACAGCCTTCTGGTTTCAGGTTGATCAGCCGGGAGTGTATCGAGGTCAGTGTGCCGAATTTTGTGGTTTGCAGCATGCCCACATGGGTTTTTCCATAGTTGCTCAATCGGTTTCTGATTTTCAAGCCTGGCAGCAGCAACAATTGAAGCCTGCGGCGGAACCGACCGATCAGGAAGTGGCGCGAGGGCGTGCAGTGTTTCTAACGCACACCTGCTTGATGTGTCACACCATCCGCGGGACTGATGCGGGATCGCGTGTTGGCCCTGACCTTACCCATCTTGCCAGCCGAAAAATGATCGCAGCAGAAACGCTTCCCAATACGACGGGCGCACTGGCAGGATGGATTGTTGATCCGCAACGCATAAAACCAGGCGCCCGCATGACCCCCAATCCGCTTGCGCCTGATGATCTGCAGGCGCTGGTGTCATATTTGCGATCGCTGCAGTGAGGACGCGAAATTGCCCGTGACCGAATCCATCATCGAGAAGGACCGGCAGGTAACCAGGCTCACGCCCGATCCCGAACTTCCGGGCCGGCTGGAGCGCACCTGGCGCCAGCATGGGGGAATTTGGGGGTGGCTCACCAACACCGACCACAAAGCAATCGGCGTGCGGTTCATGGTCACCGCGTTCATCTTCTTTCTGCTGGGCGGAATTTTAGCAGCGCTCATTCGCCTGCAATTGATGCGGCCGGAAAATTCTTTCTTAGGGCCTGACGCTTACAACCAGATCTTTACCATGCACGGCAGCACCATGATTTTTCTGTTTGCCGTGCCCATGATGTTTCAGGGCTTCGGCGTATATGTGGTCCCGCTGATGTGTGGCGCGCGCAACATCGCGTTTCCCCGGCTCAACCTTCTGAGTTACTACCTTTACCTTGGCGGCGGCCTGCTGATGTGGATCGGCCTCCTTACTAATACTGGTCCTGACGTGGGATGGTTCGCCTACGTGACACTGTCCGGCCCAGGCTTTTCACCCGGACACCGCGCGGATATTTGGGCGCAGATGATCACGTTTACGGAAGTTTCGGCACTAGGTGTCGCAATTTGTCTTGCGACCACGATTCTGCGGCATCGCGCGCCGGGAATGACGCTCAATCGAATGCCAATTCTGCTCTGGGAGAAATTGGTCATTTCCATCATGGTCATCTTCGCCATGCCCGCAGTCATGGTGGCCAGCAGTTTGTTATTACTCGACCGTCTGGTGGGGACACACTTCTTCAATCCTGCCGAAGGTGGAGACGTTCTGTTGTACCAACATCTGTTTTGGTTCTTCGGGCACCCCGAGGTTTACATCATCTTTTTACCGGGCGCGTCAATTATTTCTACGCTGGTGCCATGCTTCTGTCGGCGGAGGATTCTGGGATATACGCCCATTGTGGTGTCGGTCATTGCGACCGGGTTCATCGGGTTCGGTGTCTGGGTGCATCACATGTTCGCCACTGGGCTGCCGCAACTGAGCGAAAGCTTTTTTACTGCGGCCAGCCTGATGATTGTGATTCCGACAGGAGTCCAATTCTTTTTTTGGATGGGAACGATCTGGCACAGTCGACTGCAGCTTCGTCTACCGATGCTTTGGGTGTTCGGCTATTTCTTCGTTTTTTTGATTGGCGGACTTTCGGGCGTGATGCTGGCATCAGTCCCGCTCGATACTCAGGTTCACGACACCTACTTCATCGTTGCGCATTTTCATTATGTGCTGATCGGCGGCGCGCTGTTCCCTATGTTCGCCGGTCTCTATTTCTGGTTCCCTAAGATTACCGGACGGATGGCCAGCGAAACGCTTGGCAAGTGGCACTTCTGGCTTTTCTTCATTGGGTTCAACATAACTTTTTTTACGATGCACTTTCTCGGGCTACGCGGTATGCCTCGCCGCGTATACACCTACACCCCGGATATGCACTGGCAAACGCTCAGCGCGATCGCTTCGAGTGGTGTCATTTTCATGACCGCGGGAGTGATCGTTTTCATTGTGAATGTTTTCCGCAGCCGGGTGGCCGGCGAAATAGCGGGCAATAATCCATGGGGCGATGCGAGTCTCGAGTGGGCAACATCTTCGCCTCCGCCGGCTTACAACTATCTATATCCGCCAACCGTGAATGGTCGCGATGCCTTGTGGGACGCGCTACCCGATCAACCCGTGGTGGTCGGGCTGAGGGACGACATTCGCGAAACGCTGGTTACGCATAGCCTCGACACAGAACCGCAACACAAGGATGAGGACCCGGGGCCAAGCATCTGGCCGCTTCTGGCATCACTCACAATTTCGGCGACCTTTGTTGGGTCGATCTTTACGCCATGGGCGATACCTGTGGGCGCGCCGCCGGTGATTATTACTTTGATCGGATGGCTGTGGCCGCGAGGACACTCGCCGACACCCATGCGGGGTAGGGAATCATGGAGCCATTGAGAGAACCAATTCGGCCGCTCACGCTCGACGTTTCCGGATTGCCGAGCGTCGCATTCGGCGAGCACAACACTACATGGCTCGCGAATGTCTTCTATATGACGATCGAGGGCATGATGTTTGCTCTCATGTTCGCGACGTATTTCTATTTGCGCACGCGTGTGCAGCACTGGCCGCCGGGGCATCTGCCGCCCGCCTTCACGTATGGTCTTGCGAACCTGATAGTTCTTTTATTGAGCGTGGTTCCGGCGCGGCTTGCGCAGAAGCGTGCTCCTTCCGGAAATTTACGTGCCATACGGATCGGGCTGGCGGCGCTATCCGCATTCGCGATCGTGGCGGTGGTGCTCCGCATTTTCGAATTTACGGTACTGAATTGCCGCTGGTCCGACGATGCCTACTCATCCGCGATTTGGGTGTTGATCGGTTTGCACTCGGGACATCTGGCTACGGAATTGATTGAAACTCTCGTGCTGCTAGTAATGTCATTCACACCCAAGATGGAAGGCACTCGCTTGGCCGACGTCGCCATCAACTCGGATTACTGGTATTTCGTGGTCATCTCAGGGCTGTTGATGGATTTTCTAATTTACGGCACAACGCGATTTTTGTAGGAAAGAATATGGCCGACACGCGACAGGAGATTGAAAGAGGTAAAACGCCATTAGGGGTGTGGTGGAGTCTTGCAGCCGGATTTGCAGCGTGGGGAACCGATCTTGGCCTGAGCTACATTCTCGAACAGCACAGTTGCTCGACGGGTCATCATTACGTACTGCACGTCATTTCACTTGTGTGCTTCTTAATAGCCCTGAGCGGTTTTTTCTTTGGAATCGCCGAACTCAGGGCGCTTCCTCACCATGCCAAGGAAGAGGGCGGAAGCCGTTTCGACCGAGCGCATTTCCAGGCATTGATGGGAATAGCATTCAGTCTTTCATTCGCCGTTGTCATCATTGCCGGCGCAGTGCCGCGATGGATTTTGGGTCCGTGTGATTGAGTTGATGCGCCGAGGCAAATTCGTTTGGCTGTCTCTGGTACTCGCGCTGAGTACTGCTCCGGTGTGCGCCGCCTCAGAGAATCGGGCGGCGGTGGTCAATACCTGGAGTTGGCCGCCAGTGATCGTGGCTGCGCTCGCATTGATGGCGGTTTTATACACGATCGGAACCGTCAGAATGCTGCGTCGAAGTGCCAGGCCCAGGCAGCACGCGAGCGCCATCGCATTCTTTGCGGCTGGCTGGATTTCACTTCTGATCGCGCTCGACTCGCCGCTGCACGAAATCAGCGAGCAGCTTTTCTGGGTCCACATGACGCAGCACGAAATCCTGATGCTGGTGTCAGCGCCACTGCTCGTGCTAGGCCGGCCCCTGATTCCGTTTCTGTGGGCGCTACCTCAAAGATGGCGCGACCAGGTTGCGAATATCGGGCGGGCTCGTGCATTCAGGACGATGTGGAGTGCCTTTTCATCGCCCATCTCTGCCTGGTTGATTTCGGCCTTGGGTTTATGGGTGTGGCATTTGCCCTGGCTCTTCGACAAGACATTGCAAAGCGACTGGATCCACGCAGCGCAACATACGACATTCCTGTTGACTGCGCTTCTTTTCTGGTGGCCGCTCACGAATCCAACGCCGCGGTTGGGTTATGGGGCTGCGATTGTTTATGTCTTTACAACTGCGCTACACACCAGCATTCTGGGAGCACTGCTCACCTTCGCGCCGCGTCCGTGGTATTCACCTTATATAGCAACTGCGCCGCTCTGGCATTTGACTGCTCTGGAAGACCAGCAGTTGGGCGGTCTCATTATGTGGATTCCCGCAGGAACACTGTTGATCGGTGTCGGGTTATGGCTCCTGGTCAAGTGGCTCAACCAATCGCAAGTGAGGTGGCAGTACACGCGAATGGCAGAACTGACCCGGCTTTCAGAGGGAGGGAGCAGATGAGGCTGCTTCTCTATCTCGCAGTTGCATTGGTGCTTACGTTGGTAAGCGGCTGCGATCGTCTTTCAAAACAAGAAATCAGTGATGCCGGCAAGCTGACTGGCGGGGGAAACGCGGTCGCCGGAAGACTTGAGATCCGCAAATACGGATGCAACGCGTGTCATACGATTTCCGGGGTGCCGGGAGCGCGAGGTCTGGTCGGGCCACCGCTCGATGGCATTCGGAGCCGATATTACATTGCCGGAGAACTTGCCAATACACCGACGAACCTCATGCAATGGATTCAACATCCGCATCAGGTCGAGCCGCACACGGCAATGCCTGAAATGGGAGTCACTCAACAGGACAGCCGTGATATTGCAGCCTATTTGTACACGCTGCCTAGAGATAAGTGAGGAGATCATTATGACTGTTTCAGCATTCGCCTTCAGATTGATCTTGTGTTTGTCCGTTGCGTTTCCGGCTGCAGTTTTCGCGCAGAATCCGCAGGACTGTTCGAAGGTCCCCGACTACAGCAAATTGAAAGCGGCTTTGACCAGCGCGGTGAAAGAGGGAAAAAGTGCAAATGGTGGCCTGGGCAACCAGGAATGGGGCACAGTGGTGAATCGCGATGGCATAGTGTGTGCCATGGTGTTCACCGGGCCAAATCGCGGCGCCGAATGGCCGGGTAGCCGGCTTATCTCGGCGGAGAAAGCAAATACAGCCAACGCTTTCAGTACCGATAATTTTGCGCTTTCAACCGGCAATATATTTTCTGCCGCTCAGCCCGGCAATTCTCTCTACAGTATTGTGAGCGGGCCAGATCCAAATACGGCATTCTCCGGTGATCCGCAAAAATTTGGGCAGCAGGACGACCCTTTGGTAGGCAAGCCGATTGGCGGCGTTATTGTGTTCGGGGGAGGACTGGCGCTTTACGATAAAAACGGAAAAATCGTCGGAGCCCTAGGCGTGAGCGGTGACACCTCTTGCGCCGACCACGTGGTGGCATGGAAGACGCGTCATTCGCTGGGATTAGATTCCGTGCCCATGGGAGTGGCGCCTGGGCCCAGCGACAATCTTATTTTCGACATTCAAAACGGTGTCAGCAGCAGCGGCTTCGGACATCCCGGTTGCAAGGGAGGCACGCCTAGCGAGGACATCATAAAGAAGCTAAATGAAACACTCCCAGTGGGGCCGCGACGGTAATGCAGCTGAGAAGAAATCATTCTTCGGACCGTTTCTTAAGGGCGTGATTTAAGTCACAGACAGGTATGAATGGCTGCTCTATTTTTATGAGGTGACACAACGCGCCACGCCTAAGATCGCCCTCCATCCCAAGCAGCCTGAACGAATCTGTTGGGGATGCGACAAGTACTGCCCTGCTGACGCGCTCCGTTGCGGAAATGGGACGATCCGCACACCGCATCCGTGTGAACTGTTTGGCGACGACTGGCTTGAATGGGCAGGCGAACCCAGCCAATCGAAAGCTGAGGCCTCTTTAACTCTGGATCGCTAGCCAATCGTAAAACCGGGCACTATCAGGCAGGACAAACTCATAGTCAGCGCGGACTGGCCAACCAATTACGCGGCGTCGCGATACTGCGATTCGGCCCCATTTTTCTTCTTTGCGAAGGTGAAGCCAAGATTAACGGCGAAGATTGTGACCGCAGTCATTTCAATAATGGCTGAAACCGGCAGCCAACCCCATGCCGCACGAGCAAATCCCTGATATGCCAGGACCTCGGAACCGACTCGCGTAAAGCAGCCGATTGAGAGCAGCAACAGAGCCATAAACATTAGTTTCGTACTGAACAGCAACCGCATTCCTGAGAATGCAGGCAGGACCCGCTGCCCGATGCAGAACACCATCATGGCAACAAAACCGACTGTGAGCGCATGCCTTGAAGCACCCCATATTCCAGCAGAGTTGACCGTGACAGAAGCCCAGATTGCCAGAACCGATGATACGAACGCCCAAACATATGCCAGCTGGACAAATGCCGGAAAGCTGGTATGCACACCTTTGACTTTTGCGGGCCGCTCGCTCGGCGCGAATAGCCGCAGAGCATAAACGGCAAATGCAAGACCAACCAGCAAAAGAATACTCGACATCAGGGGAAGGCCAAACAAGGCGACGATTACGCCTGTGGAATTCAGGGCCACCGCCCAAAGTAGTGGTCGCGCATGCAAGGCACGCAGGCCGAGAAAAACCGCCAGCCACTTGGTGCTGAATCCCCAAATGAAGGGGACAAGAAATCCCCAAGTTTCCAGAACCAGCAGTCGCTGATCGAAACCGTGCGGCAGTACGGGAGAAGACCCACGCCAGGCCAGAAACACCGCACTTAAAAGGTTGATCACCAACGCTGCCAGCCAGCCGATACAGCCGGTGATGACGATCAAAATCCATTGATCCAATTTTGCCGGACTGCCTTTTGGGGGATTGTTACCCACAGTTTCGGTTGCCAGGCGATGGCTGGACACAATGGGCAAAAATATTAAGAAGGCCCCGATTTCAAGCACTGCTGAGATCGGCAACAACGCCCGCCAGTGCCATTCATAGACACCGGCGGCCCAGCGCATTGTCACGCCCGAAGACCACATCACCAACGAAGTCCATGGCGCCCACAGGGCAAAGGCTTTCATGCGGCGGAGTTTTGGAATCGAATAATAGCCAATTCCAAGAATGAAGCTGCCGATCCAGCCAAACACCTGGGCATGCCCGTGCGCTTGTATCCACGCCGGAGAGACAGTCTCGACTGACCGGTGGCTACTGATCGCAATCAGGTTCCATACTCCCAGAAACGTCCCGGGAAGCAGCATGAAGAACAAGCCAGTTGCGATATAAGCGATCAACAAACGCGAGAGCCGAAGTTCGCGAGCGGCCGTGAACTCGATTGTGCTCTGGGCGCCTCGCGAACTTTGAAGCTCCTCAACACTGATCAGTGGTGGCATGGTTCTCGCGCTCCATTTTGATTGCATGTGGAAACAGAATGTTGTTTTCAAGATGCACATGCTGGTGCAGGTCGCGCTCGAATTCAGCCAGAGCCCAATACAAGGCCTTGTAGCTCGTGCAAGCGCCTTCCGGAGGTTCGTATCCATTGCTCAATTGGCGCATGTGGCGCAGCAGGTTCCCGGCTAAATCGTGATCGTGCACCATTTTCGCGACTGGATTTTCAACCGTGCCGAACGGCGCCGGCAAGATCGGCTCGCCTGCGAGCAGCGATTCTTCCATACGCTCGATGTAAGGAAACAGCACCATCTCTTCCTTCATCATATGAGTGCTGAGTTCCTGGGCCAACGAATGAAAATCCGTGCGCACGGGCATCAATTCGGGATGCGCGGCGCCGTGGACGTTGCAGACTTTATCTAATAAGGGTCTGAGCCGGCCAATCTCTGCCTTCACATATTTATGGTGGGTATTCTGAATGTGCGCGATCAGATCTGCGAGTGGCGCATTCTGCCAGTCCGCTTTTTCCACATCCCCGCTGCTTCTTTGCCTGTGCTCGGCGGCAGCAGACTCTAGGGAGCTAATCACCTGCTGGACCTGGATATTCGCCTCGCCACAAGCGCTGGCGAGAGGCTTATTGCCACCGCAGCAGTAGTCGATTCCGAGCTTCTCGAAGACCCGGGTCGCACCGGGAATGTTCAACGCCATCTCACGGACAGTTTTCATGGTATCGATATTCATCAACATCTCCTTGGCGGATTGTTCAGACCTTGCCACCGTCATCTTTACTTTAGAAAATCCATCTCAAATTGCCGATGACTTTTGTCACAGCCTGAAAAAAGCTTTCTAATACCGGCTCTGAGGACGGAACCAGCTAAAATATTTATATGGCTGTTCTCGACGCACAGAAGCAGGTCCTTTCCAAAGTCGCGCTTTTTTCGGGACTTACCGAGAGCGAAATGGCATTTATTGCAGGTCGTGTGGTCCCGCGCAAATACGGGTCTGGACAGATTGTCTTCAACGAGGGAGACCCGTGTTCCGGGCTCTATATCGTGGCTTCAGGCCATGTCCGCATTTTCAAGACGTCGGCGAGCGGCAGAGAGCAGGTGCTGAACATTGACGGTCCCGGCAGTTCTGTAGCTGAACTCCCTGTATTCGATGGAGGAAACTATCCAGCTTCAGTTGCCGCCGTTGACGAGGCTGTACTTCTGTTCGTCAGCAAAGAAGATTTTCGTGATTTGTGCCTGACCCATCCTCAAGTGGCGCTCAAGGTGCTTAGAGTTGTCGGGACAAGGTTGCGCCGACTGGTTGGAATCATTGAGGAGTTGTCTTTCACGACGGTCAGGCATCGACTCGCAGCCTTGCTACTTCGTCTCGCCCAGCGTGAGGGCCAAACGACCGGAAACGGCATAGTTTTCATGCTGCCAGACAACAATCAGGAGATTGCGTCGCAGATTGGCACTGTACGCGAACTGGTTTCCCGCAATTTGAGCCGTCTTCAGGCAGAAGGCATTATTGACATCGATGAACGCCAAGTTACTATTCGCGACCTGAAGCGAATCGAAGCAGAAGTAGATTCAACGGAATAAACCGCGGGCCGAACCCGGTCAATTAGTTCTATTAGTAAAGAGGAAATTGGACAGCGTGTTTTTTTCTGATGAGCGGCACCGAATTCTCACGCAGGACCACAACCGTCGCTTTACTCAGGCGGCGTCAATTGCACGAGCTTTCTGCAGCTTTGACGCGCGGAGCGGTACGCGGGCAGAAATCCTCGTGCCGCCAATACCAGTCGAAAGCTCTAATTGCCCAGCCAATTCCTTCAGGCGCTCTCGCATACCGGATAATCCAACCCCCACGCCGGTCCCGTGATCACGAAACTTGGAAACAATATCAGGGGACATGCCATGCCCATAGTCGCGGACGGTAAGCACAGCCTCCTCAGCATCCGCCGTTATCGTAACGTCAACGGCTGATGCGCCTGAATAACGATGAACATTTGTGAGACTTTCCTGCAAAGCGCGGAATAGCGCCAATTCCGCTGCGTCTGGGAGCCTGGGGAACTCGATGCCGACATCCAAGTTAACTTCAATACCGCTACGTTTAGCAAAGCCTTCGACATACCACCGGGCGGCAGAGGCGAAACCCGCTTCCTCCAACAATGGAGGATGAAGCAGGTGCGATAGCGTCCGGGTCTCAACGAGGCATTTTGACAATATCTCCAGGCACTCGGCTACTAACCTGGCAAGATCTCCCTTCTGCTGGTCGGTTGCGGGCAGCCTTTGCGCCAGGACATCTAAATTGATTTTCATGCTCGCGAGGTATTGCCCGAAGCTATCGTGCAATTCGCGTGCGATCCTCCGCCGTTCTTCATCCTGCGAGTGCAGCAATTCAGCCGAGAGCTTATGCAACTCCGCCGTTCGCTCTTCGACGAGAGATTCCAGGAGCGACCGTGATTCCCGCAGAACATTTTCGATCTGCTTGCGGTCCGTCACGTCCTGGCAGATTCCAAACCAACGAATCGCCGAGGGATCACGAGCAAACGCTTTGGCTTTGGTGTGAATCCAGCGCGTGCCTCGCATGGGATGTTCATAACGGTAATCCAGTTCCATCTCTCCACTGTCGACGCTCTGGGCCATAGCTGCATGCAGCAGAACCAAATCCGCATGATTCACAGCGGCCGTCCATCTCGCTGCGAATGATTGCTCCCCCGGATCAATGCCAAACATCTCATAGCACTCTTCCGACCAGCCATATGTGTTGTCCGCGGCATTCCACTCCCAACTACCGATGTGGCCGGCAGCTTGCGCAAGCTTCAGTTGATCTTCGCTGTCGCGAAGTTTTCGTTCTGCCTTTTCCTTTGCATGAATGATCTCTTCCATCAACCTGAAATCCTTCATGCGAAGATGTAAAAAGACCGTTACAAGCAGAAGCGCGCCCATTCCAAACAGGCGAGTGGCCCAGTCCACCCACGACAGAGGACCCGAAACGGGCCGTGGTGAGAGCAGTAGACCCGGGATCGTGACTGTTAAGAAGATTGTCGCGGCTGTCCACAAGAACACTGGAGATCGGGTCCACGCGCATAGAACTACGACAAAGCAGTAAAAGATCGCGACATCAAGATCGGCGGGAACCGCCATATCGAGAGCAAAGACAAGAATGCCTAAAGTGCAAACGAGCACTTTGGCGTGGTTAGGCGTTAAGCGGGACTCTGGGAGCACGGCAGTAAAACCAGCAACTCTGCGATGGTGGGAATTCTATCCGAAAGAACTCGCCGAGTCATTAGTCAAAATGTTTTAAAAATCACGCTTTCTGAAAGCAGAGGACCACGCGGGAAACTCAAGCCTGAATCAACACGGGCCGAAATACGGACGAGCGACCGTGGTGATTCGCTGGTTCTTTTTTACCTGCTATTGCCCCACCTTCGCGGCAGGAACAGGCCCACTGTAGCCTGCGTGATCTTGTTCCGTTCCAACTAGCTGGAAATACTCGGTTTGTGCGTGTGACATAAGTCATCGCCGCACTCGCAACCAATTCCTATCCTTATTGTGAGGCCAATAAACCATCATTGAGCCGGAAGGACACATACATGAAAACCAGAAGTCATTCTGAATTCTTATACGTACAAGTTTTGTTTTTGATCTTCCTTGGCGTGATCGCAGAAAGCAAAATCACGTTTGCGCAAACAACATCCCATTCAGCGCATCAAGGGACTGTTGCGAAGCCTGCCGATATTGTTCGTGATCCTACAGACATACCTCCCCCAATCACATATCGCACTCCGACTCTTGTCCGCGTAACGCTTACTGCCAAAGAGGTACTTGGAAATCTCGACCCGTCTGCAGGGACTACTTACCGTTACTGGACATTTAACGGAAAGGTGCCGGGACCAATGATTCGCGTTCGCCAAGGCGATACTGTCGAGGTCACACTGCAGAACGATGCCAGCAGTCATATGGCTCATTCGGTGGATTTCCACGCGGCCCTCGGACCTGGCGGCGGCGCGGCCCTTTCCCAAACCACACCTGGCCAGTCAAAGACGTTCACATTCAAGGCCACCACGCCTGGATTGTTTGTCTACCACTGCGGCACGCCCATGATCGCCGAGCATATGGCGAACGGCATGTACGGCCTGATTCTGGTCGAGCCAGAAGCCGGCCTCTCTCATGTTGATCACGAGTATTACGTCATGCAAGGCGAAATTTATACCGCTGAGCCGAAAGGAAAGGAAGGCCAGCAACAGTTCAGCGCTGTAAAACTCATGGCCGAAAAGCCCGAATATTTCGTATTCAATGGCGCGGTTGATGCGCTTACGACCGAACACCCAATGCCGGCGAAAGTCGGTGAGACGGTGCGTGTGCTTTTCGGAAATGCCGGACCGAATGAAACCTCATCAAGCCATGTAGTGGGTGAAATTTTTACGAAGGTGTATCAGGACGGATCCTTGACTTCGCCACCGCTGACGGATGTACAAACCGCAGGTGTTCCTTCAGGCGCGGCTGCCGTTTTCGAATTTGCTGCAAGAAAGCCCGGCAAGTTCGCCTTAATGGACCATGCAATATCGCGCATGGCGAAGGGCAACATGGCCGTGTTCGATATCAGCGGTACCGACGATGTGGCTTTGATGCATCCCGGCCCCGCGGCACAGGATGGTTCACAATCGACCACTGCATCAGTCAGAGGGATCACTCCGGCTGATGATGCCAGCAACGCCGCTGGTGACGCAGCTAACTCACCTGAGACCAGCGGTGCGAACCTGGAGAATCCGGCGAGCGGTTCTGACATGAGCGGGATGATGGGAATGCATATGCAAAATCAAGCGGCAAACCTGCCTAAAAACGCTCGCAAGGCTCCCGTGATCCCAAACACGACCGCGACCACCTCAACAAGGAACGCTTCAACAACATCCTCACTGAACGGGTGCCTCACTATTGCGCCGGATGGCAAGGCGATTCTTAACGTGCTTCAATCTTCGAAGGTCTACCGCCTGGAGGCACAGCCATTCTTGTTCTCCCAGAACGCAAACCGCCTGGTTCACGTCGGAGGGTATTTCGGTTCGGTACTGACGGTGGAAGACCCACGCCTGCCGAGCTTTGTAGTGAGCACGGTAGATGCTGTTGCTCCCAACTGCAACGTAAAAATTTCTACTGCACAAATCCAAAAGGTACTGATGAAGAACACAGCAGCCACTAAAGGAATTGTGGGCATGAGCGAAATGGGTTTCTTGCCGCAGACTCTAGTTGTAAACGCAGGCGAAAAGGTGGTCTGGAAGAATACCTCAGACGTAACGCACAACGTTGTCGCGGATGCGGCGAAGGCACTCTACCGGGTAGACGTGAAACTTCCGTCGGGAGCCAAACCGTTCGGATCTGACTACTTGCAGCCAGGGCAGTCGTTCAGCCGTGTGTTCGAGGTGCCCGGAATTTATCATTACGTTTGCACCTTACACGAAGGCTCCGGCATGAAGGGAGTCATCATCGTTAAAGGACGCGACGTACTGACGGCTAGCAAGTGATTGCCTGATTTGATAATCAGACTTCAAAGCCGGGGTGTTCCCCCGGCTTTTTCTGTTCTTGCAGAAGCCTGGCCTAGCTTTGTTTCTGGCTTGAGATCGCATTCGCTTTTCATCCGGATTGTTCCGGTGGGCCGGCTGTCGGAAGCTGCCAGCCTCGTCGCATGGCAATAAACCGAAGTCCAAAGCAGAGAACTGCACCGGCTATTGCCGCCGCGGAGGTGGGAATACGCAACATTCTTCCTACTACCACGACAGCTGCGCCAATCAGAGCTGCGACCGCATAGAGCTCGGTCCGCAACACAGTGGGAATTTCCATCACCAGGATGTCGCGTACCATGCCGCCGCCGATTCCGGTCAGCATGCCGAGTAATGTCGCCGCAACTGGTCCGACGTGAAAGGCCAGCGCCTTGCCTGCGCCTGCCACCGCAAACAGCGCCAGTCCGGCAGCATCGAACACCAGCACAGGGCTGCTGAGCCGGTTGATAATCCCATACCAGTAGAACGTGATCAGCCCCGCAAGCATCGACACAGCGATGTATCGCCAGTCGGTGATGGCTGCCGGCGGATGCGCTCCAATCATCAGGTCGCGCGCAATCCCACCTGAGTTGCCCGCCGCGAAAGATAAAACCAGAACTCCGAACAAATCCAGCCTGTGCTTCACTCCAGCAGTTGCGCCGCTTAACGCGAAAACGAACGTGCCGCCGAGATCGAAGGCGACCAGCAGGGTGTTGACGACGATTTGTTCGTTGACGATCAACTGGCTTTATGGCGATAGCCAAGCCTGAGATGCTACCACCATCGCACCTCTCGTCTCTGCATCGGCCCGGCTTCCGCGTGCCGGCAGGCTTTACAGCGAGCCTGTCTGATGCATCAAGCCACCATCAATGACGACCGTCGTACCCGTAATGTAAGCGGCATCATCAGATGCTAAGTAACAAACCAGTTTTGCGACTTCCTGCGGCTCACCAACCCGACCCAGTGGAATCTCACGCTTCAATGCGAGCTTCTTCTCTGGATCGGCGAGAGTGCGTTTATTGATGGGAGTGTCGATCGCGCCGGGTGCGACATTTATGACGTTGATGCCATGTGGAGCGAGTTCGAGCGCGAGATCGCGGCAGAGCATTCGCAGGCCGCCCTTGGCGGCGCAATACGCTGAATAGCCGGGAAACGGCAAATCCTCGTGAACTGAAGAGATATTAATGATGGTTCCTCTTTTCCTTTTCGCCATGTCACGGGCCGCAGCCTGTGTGCAGAGGAAAGGCCCCTTCAGATTTACCTCGATCACTGCGTCGAACTCGCTCTCTGGCTTGTCGAGAAATGGTGATTCTTTTTCGATGCCTGCATTGTTCACCAGCACATCAACTCGCCCCAATTGTGAAATCGTTTGCGAGATCATCTGCCCGACCTGGTCGGAGTTAGACACATCCGCTTCAATGGCAAGTGCGGCGCCATGGTCATTCTCGATCTCACGCACGACTTCCTGTGCCGCATCAGGCTTGCCGATATAGTTCACCACCACATTGGCGCCTTGCCGTGCCATTTCGATTGCAATAGCGCGGCCAATCCCGCTTGAGGCGCCGGTTATCAGGACAACTTTATCTTTTAGGGATCTGTAGCTATTCGCTTGTTCAACGCTCGCTGTAATAGTGCTCACATTTCACCTCGTGTTCCTTAGATGCCGCCTCCGGGCTGTAAAACTGATGATCTTCGCGCCAGCTGCCCTGGCCTTCGGCCGGATTTCTATAATTTGCGACGAAGTCGATCTGTTTGATGTACTTCAACATCACGAATCCGAGTTGCCGTTTGCTCTTATTTGCCTGAGTTTCGGCAACTCAGAACTTGACGATGAACGCCGATGCGCGGAATTTGCCTATGATCGGATGAGGAGATGGAAGATATCTTTAACAATCTGGCGAGCATCTCTGCGATGGAGAAAGCGGTCCTCTGTGCTAGCCGTGTTCAACGCGCGCTTTTATGTCCGAGTACGCCGCTTCGATGAGCCTTCTTAGTGCGGCGGCGTTTGCGGCCGTGCCCGGTTTCACCTTCACATGGCGCATAAACTTGCCTGTGCCTTGCAGCAACCGATCCGGATCCGACAGCGATGCGCCTTGAAAAAATCCCACGGTTACGTGCGACGTGAATACGTTGACATAGCCAAAAGCCGCATCTCCCAGGCACGCCGTTGGAGAGCCGTCATGCAAAAGCTCCCGGACTTCGTCCCCGCATTTTCGCATCACCTCAAACCACTTCTGCGCGATGGCTCCCAATTCACCTGCATGCTCTTTCCTCCACGCATCGATGGCCGGATCACGCTCGCGAGCGCCCTTCAATCGAAACAATTCGGTTCTCCCGGTCATTGGATTGCCGAACCTTCGGTTTTGGATATCGAGTTCGCGCAGAAATCCAAGGCAACCCATCTACGATGCAAGTCAAATGTCATGATCTGGGGCGAAGACACCGCCGAACCCACCCCTCGATCTTCTGTTACGAATCTTCAGTCACTCTACCGCGAGAGATTGGGTCGAAAGATTCCAACCTCTAATTCCAATGTGCGCCGCGCCTTTGGCCACTTTTGCCGGATATTCAATTTCAATGGTGCGACTCTCTCCTGGCAAAAGGGAAACATAGTTGTCGGAATAGTATGCCGGAAGAATTCGCGAATCATCCGCGTTCAGGAGTATTAGCTTGTTTTCTAACGAGGCTGTAGGCCCAGTATTGCGCAACTCAACCTGCACGTGCACATTCTCGCCCACGCGCGCCGATTTCGATGCGACTGTAATTGAAGCAGCACGAAGCCGATTCAATGCTCGATACGAAGCACCGTCTGTTCCGATCCAATAAAAATTGTCAGACATCAACTCCCCAGACGGTCCGCGTAGCTCTAATCTCACCAGCACTACTGGATTCTCAGCAAACAATGGGGCGAGACCCAGTTTGAAAGCTTCAGTCACGCTGTTTGCGGCTGCATCTTTTTTCTCTTCCCGATGAAGCAGCCGCTTGTTATCGAGGGAATACACATTGGCATTTACCAACAACCCGGCATGCGATTCTGTCGTGGTATCGACCACGGCCACATCGTAGTTCGACAAATCCAACTGAACATGTACCGGCTCGCACGCCTTCTTCACACCGTAATAAGAAGACTGGGTGTCGTAATCCGAGTTGAGGATTTGCCAGGTGTTGCTCGGCCAAGCCGGTTGGGTCATCCACAGCATGCGGCCACTGTTCGGCGCCCACAGGTGCGCGTTCATTCCCTCGAAAATAGCGCGATGATCAACATAGTCGAGCATCTGCGCCTTGCGATTGAAATCCTCAAGGCTCGTCGGCGCGCCAAACTCAGTTTGGATTTGCGCCATGAACGGCGCCATGTCTCCATTTCCGCTCTGGTGCCAATCGTGATAGGCCCAGTCATCGCTAATGGGCCACTGATCTTGTTTTGGAATCCAGGCGCGGAAAGATTCGAGCGTTGAGAACGATGGCGTGCCAGTTTCGACCGAGAAGCCGTGATTCAGGGTGGTGAAATAAAGCACGGGATCCATGTACTTGTAGGGCCCGCTGTGCTGAAGATCTATTTCATTTGAACTCGGCGAATAGTAGCGCGTTCCATCGAGTGTCCGAGTCAGGTCCGCGAGTCCTTCATTAATAATGGGCTGCGGCACGCCTTCATTTCGCCCGCACCAGGCCACGATCGAAGGATGATTGCGGAAGCGGAGAATCGTATCGCGAGCATTTCGCAGAAACAGCGCCGGGTCTTCGGCTTCCAGGTTGTAATTCTGTGTGGACTCCCAAAAGTCATTCCAGACCATCAAACCGTATTCGTCGGCGAGATCATAGAACGTTTCCTCGGTGTTTTGGCCGACCCAATTTCGAATGATGTTCAGGTTCGCATCGCGATGCAAGCGGAAGTAGGGCTCCAGCTTCTCGCGCGACACTCGCTTTCGCGAATCATCCATGCCCCAATTCCCGCCGCGGGCGGCGATTCTGACGCCGTTCACCTTAATTACGAGATAAGGCGAGGTTTTTGTATCGTCCAGCATCCGCACTGCTGAAGATGGTTCTCCTCCGGGCGCGAGCGAATACACCCATGACTTCCAGCCTTCTTTCCACTCCTGTGGCAGGTTTGGCGGGAATGGGTCCGCGGCTGGGATGTTGCGAATTGCTTCGCGACGGACATCGATGACCTGCTCGCCTTTCGCGCGAGCTGTGGCCGGCGAATATTCCACGCGTCGCAAGTGGCCGCTGGAATCAAGCAAACTCAATTCGTAGGTGACCTCGCGAATCCCGAATCGCAAGGTCTTGGTTGTAGGTTCGCCATTCGCTTCCGCAAAGCTGATCTGTAGCGTGTATAGCTCCGGCTTGCCATAACCGTTCGGCCACCACAGTCGCGGATGCTGCACCCTGAGTTGAGGAAATTCCAACGGCGTGAGCTTCACTGTGTTCTCGCCGGCTGTGAGTGTGATTTGCTTTGTGACCACTGCATCGCCGAATGACGCTTTCAGCGTGCCGGTCAAAGATGAGTTTGAAACGTTTTCCAGCGGAACTGTGATTTCGATGTCGGCGCGGCTGGTGTCCGGAAGCGGCAGAGTGGTGACCACCTGCGAGTCGCCAATCTTCGCCATGCCCGTGGCTTTCAGCGTGACCGGCTGCCAAATTCCGGAGTCGCGATCGCGAATCGCGGGAATCCAATCCCAGCCTTCGGTTGCGACGAACGTTGGGCCGTCTAGACACATGATCCCGCCATTTTCGCCTGGCCCACCTTTGATGGATTGCTCCTGCGGAATTCCCGGATGCGGCGGCGGCGAAATTCGGACGGCAAGTACGTTGCGGTCAGGCCTCACTACATCCGTCACATCAAAGACAGCGCGAATAAATGCACCTTTAATTGAGCCGAGAGATTTTCCATTCAACCAGACCGCTGCCGCATAATTAATGCCTTCGAAATTCAGCGTTAAGCGCTGACCGTGGGCAGCCTTCGGAGTACGGAATTCCACGCGATACCAGTAGTCCTGCTTGTTTAAGCTTTCAGGAATCGCAAGATTATTCAATCCGTAATCAGGATCGGGGTAGATACCACGATCGATCATGGTGGTGAGCACGGTTCCCGGCACGGTCGCGGCCATCCAGTCGCGAACATTGAAGCCTTGTTCAGAAATTGCCGCGCCATCCGCATTCACTTTAGGCGCTGGAATCATCTCCCAATTCGCCGCCAGGGTCCATTCGCCATCGCCACTCGGCTGCAACGTTTCCTGCGGGGAAGGCAGCGGCTTCGCCACCGGACGAGAAAACTGCGCCCTGCTGTGCGGCATGGTCGAAGGATCTTGCGGGGCGCTATAGCCGGCTTGCGCTCGTGTCTGCACCGGCCAGGGCTTAGAACCTTCCTCAAATTCAAGAATGGAAAAATCTTCAGGATGTTCGGAAAGGCGCTTGAGCTCCTCAGCCGACAAGGCATTCCGAAGCAGCGTCAAGCCTGCGATTTTTCCGCCGAAATGGCGCCAGCTTGAACTACGCGAAGCTGGCGCGATCTGTAGCACCGGACTCGCGCTTCCCAAATCGAGTTTGCCGCTGGCAACTTCCGTGCCGTCAGCATAAAGCCGGAAAGTTTCCCCATCAAAAGTGGCAGCAAGAAAATGCCACTTCCCAGAGGCAAGCGATGTCATTCCGGAGATCGCGTCTTTCCCTAAGGAGAGGGTTACATGCGCGCCGTCTAGTCCGATGAATCGTGAGTATTCCTCGTCGGGATCGCCAACACCGGCGAGCAGAGTCGCCGTATTGATCGGCTCGTTCCATTGCACCCAACAGTAAAGCGACCATGGAGAATCCGCGCGGAGAACGGAATCATCCTTGCTTATCGGCTTTTGTAGCCCGTCACCGTCAGGTAGAAAAATCGCATTGTACGGTCCATAGGCGGGCGTATCGGTCGTAGCCGTCGTCTGCGAGTAGCTGGGAGCCGCGAGTACAAGCAACCAGAAGCTTAGGAAATACGCGAAGAATCCACAGGTGTGCGCATGCAGCTTCGCTTCCGTGGCATCCTTCGCGACAAGAGACAGCGCCAATCGTCTACTGCGTCCTGACGTTGTCGAGATAGTAGGTTCCTCCGCCATTATTGAAGAACACCCACATTCCCTGCAATACACTGGTGCCCTTGGGTGAACTTCCGCCCATGCAGAGGTGGAACTCAGCAGAGTTATCAGATTCACAGTTACCGTCGTGCTGGTCCCCCCGTTGATGTAACCAAAATCGGTTTGGCACCAATGATAGCCACTGCCAACCGGCAACGCTAGCCTGTGAGTACCAGAATTGGCAGCGGGTAATATCCCATACTGGTGAAAATGTTCTTGCCAATGGAGGTCGCAGCGGAAGAGCCTGAAAGGCCTACTTTGGAGGCTCTTTTTGTTTGTTGGCGTCCCCGACGGGATTTGAACCCGTGTTACCGCCGTGAAAG
>DATNAF010000432.1:0-6495 GCA_035572845.1 Terriglobales bacterium | reverse complement strand
AAGCACGATCTTATCGGCGGAGCGGAGCACGCGCACGTCTTGCGTGATGATTGACTTCGCGCCGATAAAGTCGAAGGCGTTCTTGACTGAGGCAAGATTGCCCGCCCCGTAATCCACGATCGCGATCACAGTAGTCCCTTGGTGCTGGGCAGCATTCCTGCCAAGCGCTTGTCTTTCGAGCATGCCACGCGCAGCGCGCGGGCAAAGGCTTTGAAGAGCGCCTCAACTTTGTGGTGGTTGGAGCGGCCATAAAGCACCTTGATGTGCACGTTGGCGCGGGCCCCACGGGCAAACCCGTCGAAAAAGTCATGCACCAATTCGGACTGCAGGTCGCCTACCAGTTGCGTCTTTAATTTCGTCTCGACGACTGCCAGGGATCGCCCGCCGAAATCTACGGCAGCCAGTCCCAGGGTCTCATCCATCGGCATAAGAAAGTATCCCGCCCGAAGAATGCCGCGCTTGTCTGCCAACGCCTGATGGAAGGCTTCGCCTAAGGCGATACCGACGTCTTCGACGGTATGGTGCTGGTCAACGTCCAGATCGCCATCGCATGTGAGTCGCAGGTCGAAAGCGCCATGACGGGTGAACAGCTCAAGCATGTGATCGAAGAAACGAATGCCAGTTCCGATATGGTACTTGCCTCGTCCTTCGATGGTTAACGCCAGGGAAATTCGGGTTTCATTCGTATCCCGGACAATCTTCGCTCTCCTCACATTGCCGCCTTCGCTGGCGGGAGGGCAGGACCGGAACAACTTGAAAGTTCCTGCAGGCATTCTGGCAAAGCCTTCAGCAGCATGGCAGTGTGTGCGGCGGTCCCGATCGTGATGCGGACGCAGCCGGCGCAGCCCGGGTCGCTGCTGCGATCACGCACCAGAATGCCGCGGGCCCTCATGGCGCGAACAAAGTCAAGGCACTTATCGCCGATCCGCAACAGCACGAAATTAGCCTGGCTGTGCCAAAAAGGTACATGCAAGCGCTGCAATTCTTTTTGCACCAGGCTCCGTCCCGCGCGAACTTCTCGAACGTAACCGCTCACGTAGTCGGAATCCGCAATTGCACTTTCCAGGCAGGCCAATGCGACAACGTTCACGTTGTAGGGCGAGGCCATTTTGCGAAGCTGCTTCATTGCGGCTGCCTGGCTCGCAAGAATCCCTACCCGAAGTCCAGCAAGGCCGTAGGCCTTGGAAAAGGTGCGCGCCACGAACAAATTGGGGAATTGCTCCAGAAGCGGCAAACAGGTTTCGCCGTAGAAATCGTAATAAGCTTCGTCCACGAGGACAGCGGCGGCGGGCGCGGCTTTCAGCACCCTCAGCAAATCGTCTTGATCAACCACCCTGCCTGTGGGATTGTTGGGGTTGGCGATCGCGATTAGCCGGGTCTTCTGGTTGATGGCCGCGAGCAGGCTTGCTGTAGGAAAGGCAAAGCCACATTCAGGGTCCGCGGCCACGGCGACGAGACAGGCCCCGGTCTGCTGAACAAAAACCTCATACATGCCGAATGTGGGAACGACGATTATTGCCTCGTCGCCTTGCTGAAGATAGGTTCCACAGAGCAAGTGAATACCCTCGTCGACGCCGTTGGTCAGAAGAACTTGCTCTGCCGACAAGTTGAGGAATTCAGCCACTGCGTGCTCCACGGATTGGCGCTCAGGGTAGCGCGCCAATCGGTCGGGGACGAGCCTGCGCAGTTTGGCGAGCACGCGCGGAGAGCAGCCGGAAACGTTTTCATTAAAATCGAGGCGCAGGCCTGCACGGCCGCTCAGCGGCGGATGATATTCCTTCAGACTGCGTACGGCCTCGCGCGCCTTAAGCATTGGCCGCCCGCGTTTCAGCGCGCATTCTTACAGACGCAGCGTGGGCTCTTAAGCCTTCGGCTTCAGCCAGCAAGGTCACGGCCGGGACGAGCGAGCGCAACCCTTGCAATGAAACTTCCTGGATGCTGATCGATTTCACAAAATCACTAACGCTGAGTCCACCGCGAAAATGAGCGCTGCCATCGGTCGGCAACACGTGGTTTGGGCCGGAGGCGTAGTCGCCCAGGGATTGCGCAGAATAATCGCCGACAAAAATCGACCCGGCGGCGCTGATCCTGGCGACATCCTCACGCTCGATGGTGATGTGTTCTGCGGCGATGCGATTGGCAATGTCCACCGCTTGCCGGTGCGAGCGGGCAATGATAATCAGCCCATTCTTGCGCAACGACAATTCGGCGATGGCATTCTTTTTCGCCTGGCGCCTTACTTCGGCCAAAACATTTTTTGCTAGAGCCGCTGAAGAGGTCAGAAAAATGGAGCGAGCGTCAGAATCATGCTCGGCTTGCGCAACCAGGTCGGCGGCAATGAACGCGGGGTTACCGCGTTCGCTTACGATTAGAATTTCGGTTGGGCCCGCGACCATGTCAATGCTGCAAGTACCGTTTCTGAACACAAGCCTTTTCGCAGCGGTCACATAAGCGTTCCCCGGCCCGACAATTTTGCGCACACGAGAGACCGTTTCTGTGCCGTAAGCGAATGCGGCGATCGCCTGCGCGCCTCCCAGGCGATAAAACGTCTTCACGCCGAGCATGGAGGCTGCAGCCAAGACCTCCAAAGCCGGCTTTGGCGAGGCCACCGCAATGTTGGGAACTCCTGCCACCTGGGCCGGGATCACCGTCATCAATAAAGTTGACGGCAAGGGATAAAGGCCACCGGGCACGTAACAGCCGACCGATTCCAGAGGACGAATAACTTGCCCGACGCGAACCCCGGGGCGCAACTCTCGTTCCCAGGCTTTGGGCTTCTGCCACGCGCAATATTTCCGAATGTTGACCGCGGCGGTCCTCAAAGCCTTGCAGAAACCGGGTGCGCTCAGGGAAACGAGGTCCCAGGCGGATTGCATTTCTGCTTCCGAAACTAGAAGGCGCTGACCCGGCTTAAAGCCATCCCACTTCATGGCGTAGTGGAAGAGGGCGCTGTCGCCATGCGTGCGTACTTGCTGAATGATCTTGCGCACCGCGGTATCCAGTGAGGGCCGGCACATCGATCCGCGGTTCTCCATTTCAGAGATGAGGCTGCTGCCCTTCACCGTTCCGCTCGTGAGTACTTGCATCACAGAACCACCTTGTTGAGCGGATATTCAACGATGCCGGTCGCATTGGCCTCCTTCAGCTTTGGCAAAATGTCGCGGACCAGGGTCTCTTCGAGAATCGTATTCACAGCCACCCATTCACAGTCGCTGAGGCTTGAAATGGTGGGCGCGTTTAGCGCAGGCAGGACGGCAAGAACCGCGGGCAAATCGTTCTTTCGGACGTTCAGCATGAGACCGACACGTCCCTGCGCGGCAATCGCGCCCCGCAGCATGAGCGCCATGTTTTCGATCTTCTTGCGTTTCCAGTCGTCCTGCCATGCGTTTCGGTTGGCGATCAGTTGGGTAACCGATTCCACCACGGTATCAATGATGCGCAAGCGGTTGGCCTTTAGCGAACTGCCTGTTTCCGTGACTTCGACAATGGCGTCAGCAAGCTGCGGAGCCTTGACTTCGGTTGCTCCCCAACTGAACTCCACCGTAACCGGAATGTTTTTCTTTTGAAAATAGTGTCTAGTCGCATTCACCAATTCAGTCGCGATAATGCAGCCGGCAAGATCCTCGGCGTTCTGGTACTTGGAATCATCCGGTACTGCCAGAACCCAGCGAACTCTTCCGCGACTCTGCTTGGCGTAGACCAAATCGGCAACTGGCTGGATCTCAAGCCCACTCTCCGACACCCAATCTGTTCCCGTGAGTCCGGCATCCAGGGCGCCATGCTCCACGTAGCGCGCCATCTCCTGGGCGCGAATCAACATACATTCAATCTCAGGGTCATCAATGACCGGGAAGTAGGAACGGCCATTGGCATAGACATTGAAACCAGCCCGAGCAAAGAGTGCGATGGTGGCATCCTGTAGGCTTCCTTTGGGAATTCCCAGTCGGATCGTATTGTTTCCGTTGTGGTCGGGGTCAGGCGAACTTGTCTTTACCTTGTCCCAAGTGACCTCCTCGAGGCTCATTGGCTCACCTCACGACGCAGAGGAATGTTCCTGGTGAAACAGGAGCGCGTACCCGCATGACAGACAAGGCCGTCGCCTTGTACATGCACGCGGAACAGCAAGGTATCGAGATCGCAATCGATTGACGCTGCAATCACCTGCAGACAGTTACCGGAAGTTTCACCTTTCCTCCATAGCGTTTGCCGGGTTCGGCTGTAAAAGGTGACAAAGCCGGTTTTCATTGTCATCTCATATGACTGCTCGTTCATGAAGCCCACCATCAACACTTCACCGTCACTCGATTGCACGATCGCGGGCACGAGCCCATTCATTTTGTGGAAATCAATTGTCAATTCGGTTGCGTCCTGCATGTTGCTCCGTTCCTATAACGGAAGTGCCCTCCGGTTGGCATCAGCCCGGCGGCTAAAACAAAAAGCCCGCTGAGCTGTGTGCGTCAGCGGGCCGGATATTTCTGGTCTTGCGCTACGACTCTATCCGCAGACCCCCACCGACACGCCGGATGCGTGGTGATGATGGTGGCTGCGATGAGCTTGCGGTTGCATTAAGTTTCGTAGATTAGCGGAGGATCTCGATAGCTGTCAAATAAAACTTCTCTTCCACGCGGGCTCTGAGTGGTTGTCTTAAGCCGTTTGCCCGATCTTCCAGGGGAAAAATCAAGAATGGTCGGGGAGAGAACCTCCGACTCCCTGATCCCGAAAAAGGAACTCGGGAGTCATGCTGAATGTTTTGAGTCTCTTACAGTGGTGCTTCAACCGGCGCCCTATAGACACAATTTCACGACTCTATATCCCCTGCTCAATCAGGCTGAGAAGATCACGCGACGTGGAACAGCGAAGAGGCTACCGAGTAACGACTCCCATTTCGGAGAAGGAAATGCAGCCTGTTTCGCCATTTGTCTACCGAATCATGGGAATTGCCGAGAACCATAAGTGAGCTGTTCTATACAGTGCCCTGCCGGCAACAAGTATGTAATGGAAAGTGGACGAGGTGACGATCACTCATGTTTGCGAAAATCATAAAAGCAGTCGCTGCGGTGGGACTACTTACTGCGTTGTTCTCGAAGTCTCCAAATTACGCAACTTTGTTGTCGTTTTTTGTGTGCGTGGCGGCATTGGTCGTTGTCGGGCAAGCGATTCAATCACGAAACCCTATCTGGATACTGATATTTGTCGCAATCTGCGCGCTCTTTAATCCTGTGTTCCCGGTGGCGATGTCCCGTAACGTTTACTTAATCACAGACATTATCTGCGCGGCGTTATTCGCCAGTTCGCTAGCGTTGGTAAAAACCATGCCGCGAATGTCCATTCTTTCCATAACCGATCGGACGCCGGGAAGCGAATCGTTATGAACAGATCGACTTTGCCTCAGCAGCTTTGCGTGGCGGACCGGTTGTAGTGCCCGCTCCCGCCACACCAACACGAGCTGCGGCGGCACGCGAATGGACAGCTAAGCGCCTGAGCAAACATGGAACCGCCGCCGATTCCACATTCATCGTTGTATGTCCTGAATGTGGTGATCGATTCTCGGTTATGAACCAATGGCCGTGTATGGATACGGCGCTTGCCGAGCGCCATGCGACTTGGTTACTAGACCATTTCGTTTGGGATCACATCCAGGAAAACAAGCACAAAGGCTCAATCCCGCTGCCCACCTTGAAGAATTGATTCGAGCTGGCGCGGAGCAACCATGAGCGATGAATTGGCGCAAACGCACCAGGGAAGACGAAATGAGGACCGTCCACGCAGCGTCTACCTCGGTTAGCCCACCATCGCGGCATACCTCGGCCAGCCTGCGAGCACAAGGGCACATCGATGACGGCAAAGCCGGAGGAGTTGACCAAGCGAGCCTGTGCATATAGTTCAATCGGGCGATGAAGACCTGCTTGCCGATCTGCGGCGCGGGCTCAAGCAAACCTCAAGTCAGATGCCGACGGGAGAAGAATAAATGCGCACGTCCCGCCTGCTCTTGCGACGCCGTGAAGGACAGCAAATATTGCAGCCAATCCTGCAGTGATGCGAGAGAGACCCTGGAACTAGCCTGTAACTGCGGCCACGCTGGCTGTAAGACAGGCACAAGCGAAGTCGCCGCATAAGAACTCGCTGCATAAAAAGCAAACGAAGATCAGCCCCAGAAACTCCTATGGGCTTCAATTCCTCCGGAATCACTTTGCTCAATTCGCTGAAGGGGCCGAAGTTGTTTCCATTGCGAGAAACCAGCCCGGCAACTGCCAGCTCTGACGAATGAGCGCGCGGAAGCGGTCTAGAATTTCTTTACCAATGTGTCGCTGAAACGGTTGAAGTGGACTTGCCGAGAGAGGTCAGGTATTTGGAGGCCTACGACACCTTTGTCAGTCGTATTCAGGCGCTATTCGACATGCCGAAGAGCAAATTCGATCTGCTGTGGCGTTTTCTACAACAGAACCAAGGAAAATTATCTAAACATGCCAAAGAGAAGGAATTTTCGCAGCTGAC
>DATNAF010000431.1:0-7310 GCA_035572845.1 Terriglobales bacterium | reverse complement strand
GGGCGCGAGTTGATACACTCCGGCGTCGTCGGCGTGGTCGAAGCCGACTAGAACATTCGGGTCGTGTTGCCGGGCTAATTTCCCAAGCACCGTGTCCAGCGCCGCCGGACTCAGCTTGGAAGCTCAACCCGCGGCTTTTACTGTCTCCGTGAGACGCACGGCTTTCGTTTCGGACATGTGCACATTGTAGAGGAGGAGGTCGCTGCCGGACATCGGAGCCGACTTTTGTGCGCATTTGTTACGAAAAGCGAAATGCCGCACGGAGTCGAAGCCGATTCCAGGGTAATTGCCGTTCGCGGGGGCCGATTTTCGCAATCCTGCCCCACGCTTGTTCTGCTTTTGGAAAAAATGTCACGAGGTTCGCATCGCCACGGGACTATGCGCCATTATTTCCGGATGCATATTGCAGTCTTCCTGTTGGGAATAGGAATCGCCGTCGTGGTCGCGTTCTTCGGAGTCTTTAAAAATTCACGCTCGCTCGAAGATGACATTATTATTTCTCACTCAGCGCAGGACGACGACGCCTTGTTATGACAATGAAGGATTTTTACTTCAGCGCGACGTCGATGATCTTCAGTTCAGGCGCAGCCTGGTTCCACTGCTCACTTACGTGCTCAAATATCAACCGGAAGGGTTTGGTCTGTCCGGGAGACAACGGTGCAGCGGCGAGATCGACCGTGTCAGGATAAGGTCCGCTGGTCTGCAGAAGCTTGATGGGGACCTCCTCGATTTGCGCAACCTGACCGTAGGAATCTTTGAAGGTGACTCGCGCCACCGCATGGGTAACAATCTTCTCCCCGACGTTGACGATATTTCCATCAATATAGGTGACGCTGGCCCCCACAAAATTCTGCGCCTGGCTCATCTTAATATCTGAGATTTGCAGCTTTACTGCGTAGGGGGGAATTTTCGGCGCGGTCTTTACCGGTTCACGGAGCAGCAGCGCGGCGACAAGCACCAGGCCAACGACAACCGCGATGGCAACTATGATGAATAGACGACTGTGGTCTGGCTCCTGCGTGCCCGGCGATGGCTGGATAAGATCGAGACCGCCCATGTCAGGATTGTATTGCTTGCGGGAACTTCGAGCTATTTTTTGATGAGCGTGGTGTGGCTGGCGACGCATTGCCACAGCTTGTTCTCGAAGACCCACGTGTCGGTGAATCGTCCCCAGTGCTCGAATGGGCGCCCCTTGTATGTTCCCTTGGTGTGATAAGTTCCGATGACTATGGCGGCACCTTCATAGGTGAACACTTTCACATTCTCATTGACAACCATGGTTGCCTGGTAAGAAGTATCCATCAGGTCCGCAAGAAACTGGGTCTTATTCATCACCGTGCCGTCGTAGTCGGTATAGATAAACGTGTCCGGCAACATGCTGGCTACCACGGTGGAATTATGGTGTAGCTGGGCCTGGTTCCAGGCGTTCTCCAGAGCCAAGATTTTGTTTTCGTCTGCTTGTTCGGCCGCTCGCGCCAGTGGAGCGACGAGCAACGCAATTATTCCAACGGTAATAGCAAGTCGCACGGGACGCCTTCCTGGCAAGCGTAACAGCTCATGTTACGCGGGAAGAGGCGCAGATTGAGGTATCTGAAAAGATGCGCGGCTGCCGGCTATTCTCCGCCGACGGTCAAGCCGTCAATGCGGATCGTCGGGGACGCGACCGAGCCGCGAAATTCCAGGTCATTGGCGATCTCTGAAATATTCAGGAACATATCTTTCAGATTGCCGGCTACGGTAATTTCTTCGACCGGATAAGTGAGTTCGCCGCCGGAGATCCAGATACCGGATGCGCCGCGAGAATAGTCTCCGGTGACCAGGTTCACGCCCATGCCGAGAAATTCGGTGACGTAGAGTCCTTCTTTAACATCGCCGATGAGTTGCTGCGGAGTTCGAGCGCCGGGCTGAAGAAAATAATTTCCGGGGCCGATGCCGGGAGTGCCAGCCAGCCCGCGTGATGCGTTGGCAGTGGTTTGCAGGCCAAGTTTCTTAGCGGTGTAGGTATTGAGCACGTATGATTTGAGCACGCCATTTTCGATGACGACGGTGCGGCGCGTCGGTATGCCTTCGCCGTCAAAGGGACTCGTACCGAAGCCGCCGACCATTGTGCCGTCGTCAATCACAGTGACTTGTGGCGCCGCGATCTTCTGGCCAAGCTTTCCGGCAAGGAAAGATGCGCCGCGATAAACCGAATCGCCGTTCACGCCTTCGAAAATGTGCCCGAGGATTGAGTTGGCGACCAGCGGATCGAAAATGATTGGGACGTGCTGGGTCTTGACCTTACGCGCGCCTAGCCGCCGTAACGTACGCTGGGCCGCGACTTTGCCGACATGCTCGGGAGACTCCAGGCGATCCAGGCTGCGGGCAACCGAAAACCAGTAGTCGCGCTGCATGCCACCCTTTTCGTCTTGCGCAATCGGGATGGCAGCGACGGAACAGTATGATCGGCGGAACTCGCCCACGAAGCCATGCGAGTTGGCGAGAATTTTGTGGCCTGTCGCGGCATCGAATGATCCGCCCTCGGAATTCTTGATGCGCGAGTCGAAATCGAGCGCAGCTTTTTCGGCGCGGCGCGCATACGCGATGCGTTCTTCTCCGGGCAGCGAATACACATCGGCAGAGAATAGATCGAGATCGCCGGACAGGGAGCCGAGTTGTAAGGGTTCAGGAATGCCCGCGAAAGGATCTTCGGAAGTAATCTTCGCCAGCTCAATCGCGGACTTCAACATGCGATCGAGGCCGGCGGGTGTGAAGTCGCTGGAGTGCGTGCTGGCGGCGCGCTTGCCATTGAATACGCGAACGCCTATCGACTTTGATCCCGATTCTTTTAGCGTCTCGACCTCGCCAAGGCGTACGAGCGTAGAGAATTCGTCGCCCTCGCGGATGACGCATTCAGCGGCGGTCGCGCCGCTTCGCATCGCGCGCTGGACGATATCCTGGGCGAGTTCTTTCAGGTCGGTTTCGGTTTGAGCGCTGTTAATTTCTAATTGGGTGGGAGACATGGATTAAGAACCAAGATCATGAACCACGAAGGACACGAAGGTTCACGAAGTAAACCCTTTTTGTCACGTGATTTTTCTTAGTTAGAACTCCTTCGCGGTTGATGGATTTCCTTCGTGAACCTTTGTGTCCTTCGTGGTTTATGCTTCTACTGCATGAATCCGCCGGCTTCTTTCCTTGCGGTGCCTCCCACGGTCAGCCGATCGAGCTTCGTAGTCGGCATTCCCACGCCAACCGGCACGGCTTGTCCGTCCTTGCCGCAGGTGCCGATGCCTTCATCGAGTTTCAAATCGTTTCCCACCATTGAAACTCGAGTCAGCGCATCCGGGCCATTGCCGATCAAGGTTGCGCCACGAATGGGCGCTGTCACGTGACCGTCTTCGATCATGTACGCCTCCGAGGCCGAGAATACAAACTTGCCGTTGGTGATATCCACCTGGCCGCCGCCGAAGTTCACGGCATAAATTCCGCGCTTCACCGAGCGAATGATGTCTTCCGGCTCGTCTTCGCCTGCAAGCAGATAGGTGTTGGTCATCCGCGGCATAGGAATGTGCTCATAGCTTTCGCGACGACCGTTGCCGGTATCAGCCATTCCCATGAGACGCGCAGAAAGCTTGTCGCTCAGGTACCCCTTCAGAATCCCCTTCTCGATCAGAACGGTTTCCTGCGTGGCGTGACCCTCGTCATCCACATTCAACGAACCGCGCCGCCAGGGCATGACGCCGTTGTCGACCACCGTGCACTTCTCGCTGGCGACTTTTTTGCCAATCAGTCCAGCAAATGCTGATGTTTGCTTGCGGTTGAAGTCGGCTTCGAGCCCGTGACCGACCGCCTCGTGAATCAGCACTCCCGGCCATCCGGGGCCGAGCACAACTTCCATATCTCCGGCAGGGGCTTCACGGGCGTCGAGTTGCAGAATCGACTGCCGCGCGGCTTCTTTCGCGAAATATTCCGGCGTTTTTTCTCCGAAGAAGAAATCCAGGGCCACGCGTCCGCCTCCGCCGGAGCTGCCACGCGCAGAGTTGGTTTCGGTCTTGGCGATGCAGGAAACGTTCATCCGTGCCAACGGCTGGGAATCTTCCGCGAAGGTGCCGTCCGATCCGACCACTAGAATTGTGCGCAATTCGTCAGCGTAATTGGCGCGAACTTCCTTAATTCGCGGATCATAGCCCCGGGCCGCAGCATCTGCCCGCATCACCAGTTCGACCTTGGCGGTGATTTCGGCGTCGACCGAGGGCAGGGTCACGGGATAAAGACTGCGCGCGGGCTTTTGCTGAAATCCTGCGCTTGGTGTTTTGGCCGGGCCTTTGGCGATCAACGCCGCCGTGCGGGCTGCATGCAGGATTCGCGAAGAGGAAAGATCGTCAGTATAGGCGTATCCGGTGCGCTCGCCAGAGATGACGCGTATGCCGCATCCTGCGGAAATACCCTGCGACGCCGACTTGACCATCGACTCATCCACGCTCAATGAAGTCGAGGAAAGATACTCAAAATAAAGGTCGGCGTAGTCGCCGCCGGCCGAAAGCGCTGCCGCCAGATAGTGCTCCAAATCGCGGTCGCTCAGCCCGTAATGCTGGAAAAAGAAATGATTATTGTCCACGGTTATTGGATGACCTCGAGCCAGGAAGGGACTCCGAATGTAGGAAACCCGTTGAATCGATTATCCCACACTGGGCGGTGAGTATGTGGGCGGGGCTGATGGCGATAGCGCCTTCCCGCTGCGGGGCTCAATCGGGCAGCTTGATGCTTCCGTCGGCGGCGATCTGGAAGAATGGATTCCACGCCACTTCCCATGCATAACCGTCAGGGTCGGCAAAATATCCCGAGTAGCCGCCCCAGAAGGCTTCGGAAGCAGGTTTGAGCAGTTTGGCGCCTGCAGCCTTGGCCTCATCCAGGATACGATCCACCTCTTCCTTGCTGCGGGTGTTGTAGGCCAATGTCATCCCGCTGAATCCACTGCCGGTGCCCGGAACATTGGCATCCTTTGCAAGCTCCTTTCGCGGGAATAGGGCGAGCGCCATTCCTCCCACTTGGAAGAAAACGATGTCTTCGTTCTTGGCCACCGACCGGCGCCATCCCATACGCTCGTAGAATTCGCGGCTATGGTTCAGGTCCTTGACTCCGAGCGTGACAATGCTGACGCGCTGCTCCATGTGGCTTCCTTTTGCTGGGCAACCAAATCCTTCCTCATCAAATGTATTGCAAACCATGTTCATTCGTCACAGACGGGCGTGCAATCTTCTGCGAAACTTCCCCGCATGACCTCTCAAACTCTGGCCGCCGCCCTCGAAGGCTTTCTCTCTGGCAGCAACCACGCAGTTGTAATTGAAGACGGCGCCGTCACCTTTGATCTTGGACAGGCCAAATATTCGGTTTCCGGAGAAACCAATAGATGCCTGCTGCATTTGTGGTCCCAGGAGCGGAATGTCGTCCGCCGGGTGCTGGACGTCGAGACCAAGGGCGAGACGCTGCGGGTCACGGTGCAGCGAATGGGACAGGTGCGCCCCACTAAGCTCGATATATGCCGTCAACGCGACGGTCGGACGAGTTCTGCGAAACGCGCCGCCCGGGTGTCTTACCAGCGCGTGCTTGAGAGAGTGCTGCGAAAGCACTTTCCTGAATTGACCGTGGCACAGCTCAGCACTGCTATGGATTTGGAGAAGTCTTTTGGCCCTGTGTACGCGCGCGGGTTGTTGCGACGCGGCATCACGGGGTTCGCTGTACTGGGCGTGAACCGGCAGGAACTACAAACGTCGATTGATGCCGCCCTCACCTTCGGGATTTTGTGGCTCGATGTTTGCCGCGAGACCCACGCAGACAAATTGGTCATCGAGGGCCTCAAGGTCTTTGTTCCCGCAGGATGCTCAGGGATGGTGCGCGAGCGCATGGCGCACCTGAACTTCGTCGCAGCTAAGTGGCAGCTTTACGAACTGGAGGAGCGGGACCACGAACTCAAGCGGGTCGAAATCTCAGATCGCGGAAATATTTCGACCCGGCTGGTGCGCTGTCCAGATGAGACCGAGGTTCTCGCGCGTTTCGCGGCCCCGATAGCGCTGGTCAAGACATTGATGCCAGAAGTGGAGGTCGGGATCATATCGCCGGCCGAGGTCGCATTCCGTTGTCATGGCCTGGAATTTGCTCGGGCCAGACTATCGGCCAAACCTGGGAATTTCCGCAGCGAGCCTGAAATCGTGTTTGGGGCAGGTCCGGGAGAACACGTTCTCGATGGTGACAATTTCGCGCACTTTGAACGGCTGATACGCAGCATGGGCGAAGTTCGCCATGCCGAAGGTCCAAGCGACAGCAAATGGTGGCGGCTGCACCCCGAACGCTGGCTGGAATCGCTGGTAATCAAAAACATTTGCGCATTGGACGACCAACTCGACCCTCGATGCTGTTATTCGCAGGTGCCCGCGTTCTCGGCGTCAGACCGAGCGATGATCGACGTGCTGGTGGCGACCCGCGAAGGCAGGCTGGCGGTTGTGGAATTAAAGGCCGACGAGGATATTCATCTGCCGCTGCAAGGAATTGACTATTGGTCACGAGCGGCATGGCACCATGCGCGGGGGGAGTTCCAGAAATTCGGATACTTCGCGGGACGCGAACTTTCGCCGCAGGCGCCGCTGCTGATGATGGTGGCGCCGGCTTTGCGAGTGCATCCCGCGACTGACACTTTGTTGCGTTACGTGTCGCCAGAAATTGACTGGATGTTGTTGGGAATCGATGAGCGCTGGAGAAAAGACCTGCGAGTCGTGTTTCGGAAAAGGCCGGATAAGCCTCTGCTAAAAATGGCCGGGTAGCAAATTAGTTGTTCGCAGAGATGCCGTTTTCCTTCGTGTAACTTCGTGTCCTTCGTGGTTAATGATTCAATCTCACTTCCAAATCCCCAGCAGCCTGCGCACATCGATCAATTGTCCAAGATGATGCGCATTGTGATCGGCCATCAGCATCGCCTCGCGCAAAATCGTCTGGCCTTCTCCCCATTCGATCCGGGCGAACAGATCGGTCTTGGGATCTTCAACTAATTTCTTCATTGCCTCCAAGTCTTCGCGGAATGACTTGACGCTTGCATCCCATGCGGTTGGGCTTGGAGGCGCAGGTCTTTTCGGCCAGTAGGCATCCGGCCATTTCATTGCCTTGTAATTTGGGTTGCGGCTGAAATCGAGAATGTCCTGTTGCGCAATGCGCATGTGCTCAAGCAGCATCCATGCCGAATGCGGCAATCCTTTGGGGACCTCGCCATAAAATTTGGCCGGGAAATCCGCAACTACGTCATCGAACGCTGCATGCGCGTGGCCACCATTGAGAAG
>DATNAF010000430.1:0-6241 GCA_035572845.1 Terriglobales bacterium | reverse complement strand
AATCCTTTCGCCAGCGATGCAGCAGGTTCGGATTGATCTCACACGATCGGGCTGCTGCTGCGATTGAAACGCCCGCATCTAACTGCCGCAGCGCGGCAATCTTAAACTCTTTCGTGAACTTCCGGCGTGATAACCCCCATGACTCAAATTCTTCATTCGATGAATTTTGAGTCTTAACTTTTTGTGCCAAAAATGGGGACAGGTCCAGAGCGCACGATTGAGATCCCAACTCACGAATAATCTGGCAATGCCCGAAAACCGCGACAACATCTTCAGTTTCTTTTCGTCAAGAAACTGTAGCTTGCTCACCTTGCCAGCGAGCGCGCGCTTCACCAGGCGGCGGGCTTCTGCCAACTGGCGCTTCGTTCCATAGAGCGCTCCAGAGCCGTTCCAAGCGCCGAAATTGAAGTTTTTGGCAAATGGCACAAGAGCTTCTGGCGTGAGCGGGGTTTTTCCAAGAGTTGCTTCCCAAGGGTAGGCCTGAAGCCCGGACAGAACCTTGTAGGCATTGCCAATGTGACAGGCGCTTTGAAGGGTGCCGTCCATGCGAAGAGGACGCAGAGCATCCAAGGCCGGAGGAAGACCGTCCTCATGATCGATGCGAAAGAAGAACGCTTCCACACGCTCTGGCGCCTGCATCAGCCAGAGGGTGATGCGCGTAACGATACCGAAGTTAGACTGAGAAAAAATGCCGTCGGCGAACGGGCCGGTACCCCATCGGTAGAGCGGCGCAGTCTTACTGCCGGGCATATCGCCGTGGCCGGTATGAATCACTTCGCCGTCCGGAAGCACAACCTCGAAATTACAGGAGTGGGCAAAGTGGTCACTATACGGCGTGTGACCGAATCCACGCTCGACCGTGTTCCCGAGCATGCTGCATTCGGAACTGGCGCCCGTCGCGTCTATCCACAATTTTGAGTTGCGCGATTTTAGATATTCATAAAGCTGTCCCTGGGTGACACCAGGTTCAATGGTTACGTATCCCAGTTCCTCGCTAAAGTCGAGGATTCGGTTCATGCGGCTGAGATTTAGAAGGACAGCATCTGAAGTCGGAGCACCCGATGTGTATCCCCAATTCTTACCGGTACTGACGGGATAAACCGGAACGCGATGACGATTTGCAATGCGAAGACACTCTTGCACCTGCGGGGTATCGGCTGGATAAAGCACAGCACAGACGTGGCTTTCACTGGCAAATGTAGTGGCTTGCGCTGTCCGAAGGGCAAGTTCGTCGGAAATGACGCGCTCCGGTCCCAAGACGATTCTCCACTCGCTAGTGGCCGAGGACAGACGGTCGAGATCAAGAGCCTTGTAAGTTGGCATGAATACACCCCTGAATAGTGGGCAAACTGCTCGATCTCGCGCTATTATGCGGAAAGAAATGTAATGCCGCTGCAGCCGCCCGGCTTTTCGATCTATGCAGCCCAAGACAATTCATCCAAGCGCAGAGGGCATGTAAGCCACGCCGCAAGGCGTGCTCTCCAGGGCCCGCGTTCACCTCCATTCGTCAAGCATGGTTTCGGCCACGGCCAGAAGCGGTGGGTCTTCTCCTTGCGGAGTCACGAGGGCGGAGCGATACGGAAAGGCCCTTGATCCAGACGGTCCGCAATAGCCGGCTCATAGCTGAATTCGAAGCTATCTCCCGAATGAGCTGCCCCCTTCGCGGCTACCGCCACGCCTGCGCTACCCGCCAGAAGGGCTCGCCTCCCGAACTTTCGTTTCATTTCATTCATGTTATACTGCCTTTCATTTATATTCCGAACGAAAGACTTTGCCCCAAGGAGTAGTTGTTATGAAGTACGCTTTACTCGCCTGCTGCCTTTCGATTTCCACCCTTTACGCCCAGGTGGACACGGCTACTATCGCCGGCACGCTACACGACCCGACCGGCGCTGCCGTACCCTCGGCCACCATTCGAATTGTGGAGAACGCGACCAATGCCACGACAACATTGCATTCCGATAACAACGGAGGATATATATCGCCGCCTCTGCACGTTGGAAATTACAGCGTCATCGCCGAAGCTCACGGCTTCAAAACAGCCAGGCGCGACAACGTCACATTACAAGTGCAGGACCGGCTGCGGATCGATTTTGACATGCAGGTGGGCCAGGTCAACGAAAGTGTGGTGGTCTCCTCTGAAGCTCCGCCGATTCAAACCGACACGTCTTCCTTGGGGCAGGTACTTTCATCGAGAGTGATTACCGAACTTCCGCTCAATGGCCGCGATTACATACAACTCGCGACGCTTACCACCGGCGTTGTTGGAACCAGCACCGGAACAAACGGCAACACTGGCGGCAGCAGTACGGGAGGACAAAACAGCTTCGTGGCGAACGGTGCTCGGGGCACGCTCAACAATTTCCTCCTCGATGGCATAGACAACAATTCTAACGACAATGGGGGCGTGATTCTGCGCACGAATGTGGATGCCATCCAGGAGTTCAAGATTCAGACCAATTCGTTTTCAGCGGAGTTCGGGCGCAGCGGTGGAGCGGCTATCAACGCAATTATCAAATCTGGAACGAACGCCTACCACGGCGACCTCTTCGAATTCTTACGCAACTCATTTTTCGACGCGCGCGACTACTTTGAAGACCCCACGACAAAGAAGGCGTCGTTCAAGCAAAACCAGTTCGGAGCAACAATCGGCGGTCGAATCAAGCGAAACAAACTGTTTTGGTTCGGTGATTACCAGGGAACGGTTATCCGCAATCCAATGACGCTGGTGTCTTCCGTTCCAACTGCGGCGCAGCGCATCGGCGATTTCTCCGGGCCGGGGAACGATATCATTTACAATCCCGCAACGTACGATCCGGCAACCAATACACGCGCTCAGTTTCCCGGAAACGTGATTCCGTCCAACCGTATTTCGCCGCTAGTGCAGAACATCGTGAATTTATATCCTCTGCCGAATCAACCCGGAAAATTGAAGAATAACTACATTATTTCGCCGATCGAGCAAGACCGTATCGATCAAGGAGACTTCCGCGGAGATTACAACCTCTCTGAAACCAATCAAATGTTTTTCCGGTGGTCTATGAGCGGCCGGACAACCTTCCTGCCGACTCCCCTCCCAGGCCTGGCGGACGGCGGCGGTTCCAGCAGCGGAAATGGCTTTGAAGATACGATGGGAGCCGCGCTTGGAGAAACGCACACATTTTCTCCAACCACCGTCAACGAGATCCGGATCGGCTTCAACTACGTTCACATCCGGCGCGGAGTACCGGTCGGCGGAAATGTAGAACCGCCTGCAAATCTCCTCGTCCCGGGCGTGCCCAACAACCCGGGCACAAATGGCGTGACACTGTTTTCACCGGCCGGTTACCGTCGTATCGGTTCTCCCGGCTTTGCGCCGACCATCCTTGCGAGCCAGGAGCGCCAAATCACTGACGTCCTCACCCTGATTCGGGGCGGGCACAGTATGAAAGTTGGAGGTGAAATCCGTTGGAGCCAGTTCAACATTTTCCAAGTGCCCGCACCGAACGGATCGTTTTCCTTTACCGGGCAATTCACGCAGAATCCGCTCGACGGCGATGGCGGCATCTCGATCGCTGACGAGCTACTCGGACTTCCGACAACGTCCACGATTTCTTCATTGCTGAATCTGGGAAACAGGCAGCACGTTCCGAGCGGATTCGTTCAGGACGATTGGAAAGTAAACGGACATTTGACGCTGAACCTTGGTGTGCGCTATGACTTCTTCTCCCCAATCGTCGAAGTAAACAACAAGCAGAGTAACTTCGATTACCAGACGGTGCAGCTTATGGTTGCAGGCCGCAACGGGGCATCGCGTAGCCTGGTGACACCCGACTATCTCAACTTTTCTCCACGCATCGGATTTGCATGGACTCCTTTTAATTCCAACGACACTGTGATTCGCGCTGCTTACGGAATATTCTATAGTGGCCAAGAGATTCGTACCGCTGCGCCCCTTCAGCTTGCCTACAACCTTCCGTTCTATTACCAGCCATTCTTTGTAAGTGACGGAATCACTCCAGTACTCACCGTGAATCAAGGGTTTCCACCTCTTAATGCCGCCAATGCAGTCGACGCGCCTGTTACCAGCGTGGATACCAGATTGAAAACTCCTTATTACCAGGAATGGAATTTTGCGATTCAGCAGGCCCTTCCCTCGGCAATTTCCATGGAAGTAGCCTATGCAGGCTCAAAAGGAACGCATCTTCAGGTGTTGACCGATCCGAATCAAGTGATGATCCCAGGCCCCGGCGATGTTCAGTCGCGGCGTCCATATCCAAACTGGGGCCCGTTCGCAGCTATTCAGGACCGAGGCAATTCAACTTACAATTCTCTACAGATCAAGGTACAGAAACGGTATGGTCATGGGGTATCGTTTCTAAGCTCATTTACCTATAGCAAAGCAATAAACGACCTGCCGGAGATCTGCTGCAACCAGCCCTATCCGCAAGACAGCTACAACTTGCGCGCAGAAAAAGGCCCGGCTGATTTTGACCAGCAGTTTCGCTGGGTCCTGAGCTTCGATTATGAATTGCCGTTTGGCCGCGGGCGGCAGTTCCTGAACAACAGTCGCCTGCTCGACTTGGCTTTCGGCGGGTGGCATCTGGGTGGAATTTACACGCTCGCCAGTGGGTTTCCGTTCTCGCCGCAACTTGGGTATGATCCCTCGAATACAGGAGATCAAGGCGTGGTCCGGGCAGATCGGATCGCCAACGGCAACCTGCCGCGTGGACAGCGCGACCCCAACCTATGGTTCGATATCAATGCCTTCCCATTCCCGGCCCCCTATACCTTCGGCAACGCAGGACGCAATATTCTGATCGGCCCCGGAGTAAATATGTTGGACGGGTCCATTCGCAAGGAGTTTGCCACTACCGAAACGCAGCGGCTGGAATTTCGCGCCGAGTTTTTCAATATGGTGAATCATCCGAATTTTGCACAACCGGATAACTTCATCGATGATGGGCCGGGTGCAGCCGGAGTAATCACTTCCCTAGCAATGCCAATGCGGCAGATTCAGTTCGGCTTGAAATACCGTTTTTAGCAGTAGGGGCGCGGCAAAAGAGGTGATAAAGGATGAAACGCCGGGAATTTCTAATGGGTTCTCTCGTTGCGGCAGCCACCGCTGCCAGGGGAGTGTCGCAGGACGTCGTCATTAAATCCAAGCTCGATCGCATCGGCGCGATGTCCGGGAATTTTTCTGACCTCCTAACGCAAGCGACAGATTGGAGCCAGCCGGCGACGCCGGGGAAACTCGACATCATGGACTTTCCGGCGATGCTCGCGGAACGGTACGGCATTCACAACGTGGAAGTGGAGGACAGGCATTTTCTTTCGCTCGAACCCGCCTACTACGAGAAGTTCCACGCGCGGCTACAAAAGGCAAAATCCCGGATGATAAACATCGATCTCGAATTGGATAATGTCGGCTATCGCGGAACGATCAGCCCTTGTTCCCCCGATCCACAGATTCGCGCGCACGCGATTGAACTCACCAAGCAATGGATTGATCGAGCTGCATTGATCGAATGTCCCAGCGTTATGCCTAATCAAGGAAGGTCGTGGGGCGACGATCTTACTCCAATTATCGATGCGCTAAAGTCACTGCGCGATTACGGCGCGTCGAAGAACGTCGCAATCATCCTGGAAGAGCGAGGATCGATCCCTATCGGCACGCTTGTGAAGGTAATCCGGGAATCCGGGATTCACGCGAATCCCGATATGGGTAACTGGAAGGATGAAGAGAGCATGGAGCGCGGACTACGCTTAATGTACCCATTTGCGCTGACAGTCAGCCACGTCAAATGGAATCCTGACAGATTCAGCCTCGCCACAGCCGTTGGGATCTCTAAAGAAATGGGCTTCAAAGGTATCTATTCGCTCGAAACCGGAGGTCCCGAGCCGTATGCCATGCAACAAGACCTTTTAGACAAGCTAATGGCCCATTTGTGATTAAAGCTGAGCCGCTTCTTAGATGCCGATCTGCGCTGTGTGTGCTGGTTGCCGTAATTGCTTTTGCGGCGGGCCGGGCTGCTGATGCGGATTTCAATGGTCGATGGGATATTCAGGTGAACGCCAAGCCCGCCGATTTTGCCCGGTTCACTACGACGGCGGCATGGTGGTTGGGTATCACGGGCGCGGGGACGCCCGATATGAAGATTCAGTTCGTTGGATCTCCGGACGGCAGCTTGGATGATATAAAGATCGCAAAAATCCAAAACGGGGTACTGCATTTCACGTGGCTGCCGAGAGCGCGCCCGGG
>DATNAF010000429.1:0-8067 GCA_035572845.1 Terriglobales bacterium | reverse complement strand
CCTTGCTACATCATTGAAAACACAAAGCATCCTGATTGCCGATTAATGGTCGACGGACTTGCTTTTCCGATTCTCGTCAGCTGAAAACCCACTTAGCGGTCCACAAACATGGGTAATATCGTCTCCGACGCAGAGGAACCGGCCCGTACCCGACGTTTTGCGTTTCTTACAGCCTGCAAAACTTCCGCGGATTCGACAGCTTCTGCCGAGATCTCCCAAGGCGCCCAGGGCACGACTTGAGTTGCTGGTATATCGCCGGAGTCAATCAACCGCCGCACTACCTTATGGCTTACTTCCAAACGTTTTGATGCCTCCTCCAAAGTGAGGCTTTGGCGGCTTGATGTTTTCGCGTCATAGGCTGGCCACTCATGGTAACTGCGCAGCGAACGGATGCGGCCTTCAGTCCAGGTATTTCCCGTGCCGGTTCGGAAGGTGAGCCTGTTCAGAGTTGCGGCGATCTGATCATCCGGGAACTTGCCCGCCATCTGGCGAATGATCTCTAGAGCCTCAAGACTCGTGCAACGGCTGTGTTTACCCGCCGGATTCTTCTTCATGCGAAGCTCTGAGTGTCGTCCGCCTGTCCAATGAATCATCAAAACAATCTCAGCCTTTGCCTCATCCACATCGGCGATGATCTCCTCAATCAGAATCCGAATGATGCGCTGCTTTAAGCGCATCTCCGTGGTCGCCGAGTTCCAAACGGCGGGAAGGTCTTGCGCCAGACTGCAGAGCGTTTCTTTGTCTGGTATCCGTGTGGCGGTATCAGGAAGTTCGTTTTGACGCAATCGCTGTTCGATCTCTCCAGCAGATTGCAAGGCGGCGTTCCATCGCGCCTCCAACTCTGCCGCCACGAGACGATTATCTGGATCGACAGCCTCATAGCGACGAGCTGCCAAACGTACTTCGTATTGCGCTTGTTCCAGTTCCAGTGAGAGCACACGATGACGCTGCCGTTGCTGTTCGGCGACACGTGCCGCAACCTCCAAAGCTGCCTCGATGGCGTTGCCTTCCACAGCCTTCAGGATCTCAGCAGCAATGGCACGGTCCGGCCGCAGGCCACCAAACGAGATGCACCAGTCGGCGCCATGATTGATATGCGCACCGCGGCAATGGTAGCGTGGCACCTCGCCGTGCGAGCCGCTGTATGCCACGTGGAGCATTCTTCCGCAGCGCCGGCAACGCAACAATCCCGCTAACAAGCTCCGTCCACCGCGGGCCGCCTTTGGTTCCATGCGTGATTTCATGTGCGCATTATCAGTCAGCATCACTTGGTTACGTTCAAACTGCTCCCAAGCAATGTAACCGCAATGGTGGTCACGAATCAAGACCATCCAGGTATCGACCGGCTTGAAGTGTCCGTCGCTCTTTCTGGCCCGACCGTCGATCACCTTGGTTCGCGATTCTGTTTTGCCGAACGCATAAGCGCCCGCATACATCGGATTTCGGACCATGTGCCAGATCGTGTTGTATACCGGCAACTTCCAAACGACGCCGTTTCCGGGAGCCTCCACAACCAGTGCAGGCAGGCTCGTCTTCTCTGCGCGAAACCACAACAGCACTTGCCGGGCGCTTCCCAACTCCGCCATTTTTGCGAATACCAGATGCACAGCCTCCTGCACGCGCCGGTCTGGGTCAATCTCTACTTTGCCGTTCTGCGTCCATCGGAATCCCACTGGCAATCGGAACTGCAGTTCGCCCCGGCGCGCCTTCTGGCGAATTGCCTCCAGCGAACGTTGCCGTAGCAGGTTTAACTCAAACTCACTCATCGTTCCCTTGAGTCCAAGCAAGAGCCGATCGTTGAGGGCGCAGGGATCGTACACGCCATCCGGATCAATAACGATGGTGCGAACCAGGCCGCATAGCTCGATGAGATGGTGCCAGTCGCGACCATTGCGGGCCAGTCGCGACGCTTCGATGCAGAGCACCGCTCCTACTTGTCCGGTGCAGACTTCCGCCACCAGATGTTCAAATCCGGGCCGTTCTACCTGACCTGAACCGGAACGGCCAAGGTCCTCATCGATCACTTCAACTTGCTGGAAACCAAGCTGACGCGCATGATCGGCAAGTCCATATTGCCGGCGTTGACTCTCCTGATTGTGAATCACTTGCCCAGGCGAGGACTGCCGAATGTATACGATGGCACGCCGCTTCAAGTGATCTGGCGATAGTTTCGGATTCATCGCCGATCTCCCTTGTCCGGCTCCGTTGGCTCGACGATCGCAGCGTTCAACAGCAGGTCGGCGAGCGCAATGGCGAGTTCCCGTTGTTTGTCCTGTGGCAATATCATTGGTTCGCTGTTACAAAGATGTAGGTTCATCTGCGTTATCAATGGCGTTTCTTTTTGCGTCACTCGTGCCCTCCTGTAGCATCGGTTCCAGTGATGCTTTATCGCGTTTGCGGTTCGAATGCAATCTGTCCAGCAATGTTCGCAACTCAACTAGCGCCGCGGCCGAAGCTAGAGGTGTGCCAATAGTGACGTCAGGAGTCTTTGCGGCGTCCGCGATCCACGACGGGAATCCGCCGATGGTTCCGTCGGGCAACTCGCAAAAAATGTACTCTCCATGTGGAAACTTCACCCTTCGCTGAACCCGGAGACTCTGTCCGTATAGCGGGTGAAACTCATAATGAATCTTGATGATCTCGGGTCTATGGGCATTATGTTTCTGGCTCGCCTGGAACCGGTAAGACTCACCTGCTTAGCGGGCTTTGTGTAGCCGCCTGCCGGCAGAAGCGGCGTGTCCGTTTCACGACGGCCGCCGGCTTGGTCAACGAATTGGTCGAAGCCAAACATCAACTGCAACTACGGCGCGTGATGACGCGCTGGAGCCGCTACGATCTGATTGCGATCGACGAGGTCGGCTACGTGCCGCTGGCTGAAGTGGGCGCCGAGTTCCTATTTCAAGTGGTGGCCGAGCGGGCTGAGAAGGCGGCCGTCATTCTCACGACGAACCTGCCATTTTCAGAATGGACGCAGGTCATTCCCAATGCGCGGCTCTGCAAAGCATTGCTGGATCGCATCACTGACCGCGCTCATATTCTGGAGACCGGCACGGAATCTTATCGCTTCCGTCGAACGGCCGAAAAGCAGAAGAAAGGAGCCAAAGCGAACTGACAAAGACTGAGCTGTGGAAATGCCGGGCGATGGAAAGCCTGGAAAACCAAGATCAGGTTTCCCATCCTTCCCACCGTCCTTGGAAATCGCTTCGCGATTCCCACATTCCCACAGCTTCGACCACGGCTTCCTATATATAGGAGAAGGCTTAAAACGGCCTTCCTTATAGAATCAACAACTTAGGGTGGGCCAAATTAAACCGCCGAAGTGGACCAAGTGAACTTGCCAAACGCAGACGCCGTGTACGTCAAATCAGCGCCGTTCACCATCCATAAACGGAGGTACGCCGTGAGTTGTAAACGAAGCGAAGTTTTTTACGGGCGCTGTTTTAAGCCTCGGTGTCATGGATGCGGGGCTTCGCGCTCCGACAGCGGCTCGTAAGCGTGTAGCGCCCCAGAGACGTACTGTGGCAATAACGTCCAGAGAAACGGTCATCCACATTTCGTTCACCTCCCCGAATTGCAGCGTGATGGAACTGTCCTTGATCCATATGGAGGGGCTTTGGGCGAGCACTCTTTCAATTCTTCGGATTCGGAAGGTCTTTGCATCTACCCAGATGTGCTCAAGTATCAGGCCTTTTTCCTTGCGCTTAGGAACGATGCGCAATACATACTCAGGAATAAGGCCGAAGTTCTTCAAATTGGCGATTGCAATTCTCACCCATTGGGCCGAGCTTTTCCCGAATCAGTTCTGCGAGCCCGTTCCTGTTGGTCCGGTTGAACTGTTTGGCCGCAGTCCTGATTTTAAGATGGCGGACGACTATGTCAGGCCGGAAGGCCTCACATATACGGTTTGAGCGTTAGACGTCGAGCGCCGGGATTAAACCGGCATGTTGTTGGGGATGAAAGAGCCCTACAAGAAAGGAAAAAGCGAATCCATCTTGGCCCCGAGTCTTGCGGCGAGCATCGCGAGGTGCTGGTCGAAGCGTAGACAGGGGTATCGGTGGGCGGGGCGATTGAGCTTCGAAAAACGCGTCAATCAGGACGCCGACCTTCTGACGTATTGGGGAAGGCAACACGGCTGGTCGCGTTAGACGCGAGTGATCAGCCGGTCCTGCGTAGTCTGAGAACCCGCGCACGCCGAGAGACAACATGCACGAGAACCGGGAGACCTCTGGAGTGCCTCCTCCCCGTCGAGGGCGAGGCCGGTCCGAGAAGATGCAAAATCGAACGTCGGACATGCACGCTTCAGAGGAGTCGGACCGCGCCATAGTACCGATGAACGAGCCGAACAAAGAAGGGCAACCTTCGGCGGAGGTTGGGGAGGGAAGGGCGCGGGCCAAGGAAAACATCGCTCAATCCAACACGAGCCCGACACAGAGCGGGAAAAGAGTGTCCCAGGGATTGCGCGGTGTGCGACAAGCAGCACAGATAAGGAAGCAAGAACGCTTTACCGCTTTGCTCCACCATGTAACTGTTGATCTGCTGCGGGAAAGCTTTTATGCCTTAAAACGAAAAGCTGCACCCGGAGTGGATGGCGTGACATGGCAAGAGTATGAAACCGGACTGGAAGGTCGGCTGGCCGACCTGCACAGTCGGGTGCAACGTGGAGCGTATCGGGCGAAGCCCTCACGGAGAGTCTACATTCCGAAGGCTGACGGTCGGCAACGGCCGTTAGGTGTCGCGGCACTGGAGGACAAAATCGTTCAACAGGCTGTGGTGACCATCCTCAACCAGATTTATGAGGTGGACTTCAAAGGCTTCTCGTATGGGTTCCGACCCGGTCGCAGCCCGCACCAGGCGCTGGATGCGCTGAGTGTGGGTATTCACCGGAAGCGAGTGAAGTGGGTGCTCGATGCAGACATTCGTGGATTCTTCGACAATGTTTCGCACGAGTGGGTAATGAAGTTCATCGAGCATCGCGTGGCCGATCGCCGTATGCTTCGCCTCATCCAGAAATGGCTAAAGGCCGGGGTGTCGGAAGACGGCGAGTGGTCGGAGACTAAGGTAGGAACGCCGCAAGGTTCAGTGGTTTCGCCGCTGCTCGCTAACGTATACCTGCACTACGTTTTCGATCTGTGGATAGAAGCCTGGCGCAAGAGAGTGGCACACGGCGACGTTATTGTCGTCCGATACGCCGATGATCTTGTGGTGGGTTTCGAAAGCCGAGCGGAAGCCGAAGTTTTCTTGAACTCATTCAAGGAACGGCTGGCCAAGTTTGGCCTGGAATTAAACACGGAGAAGACGCGGCTGATCGAGTTTGGGCGGTTCGCCGCTCCAAATCGGGAGCAGCGTGGTGAGGGAAAGCCGGAGACCTTTACGTTCCTGGGTTTCACGCATTACTGCGGGAAGCGACGGGGCAATGGAGCTTTCATCGTCTGGCGCAAAACGGCCAAGGAGCGGATGATTGCGAAGCTACGTGCAATTAAGGCGGAGCTACGTTATCGGATGCATCAGCCGGTGGCGTTGGTTGGTGCTTGGCTGCAGAAGGTTGTGGTGGGTTATTACCAATATCACGCGATTCCCGGAAACCTGGATCGGTTGCGCATCTTTGGGCAGCGACTGCGGAGGTTGTGGCGCTTGGTTCTAAGTCGTCGCAGTCGAGACTGTAACGGGAACTGTGTAAGCGGGTGGAGTAATAGCAATCAGAGCGCATCGACCAAGTCGGGCTTGAGCCGATCGCCAAAGAGTAGCATCAACTGATTGACGACTATATCCCATCCCTGACGTTTGGTCCAGCGGTTCGTAAAATTCCGGATATTGAGGAAGAGTATTTTAATGACCGATTCGTCAGTCGGGAAGAGTTTGCGGCTTGCGATATTTTTTCGCATTTGCGAGTGCAAGCTTTCAATGGCGTTGGTGGTGTAGATCATGCGGCGCAACTCGACCGGGTATTTGAAGAAGGTAGTGAGACTGTACCAGTGAGTACGCCACGAGGCCACCGACATCGGATAGCGGCTGCCCCAAGCTTGCTCAAACTGATCGAGCGCCAGTTCAGCTGCCTCGACAGTCGGGGCCGAATAGATGGGGCGCATGGCGGCGCACAGCGGTTTGCGGTCTTTCCAGGAAACGAACTTGGTGACATTGCGAATGTGATGCACGACGCAGAGTTGCACGTCGGTTTGTGGGAATGCGGACTCGACCGCGCCGGGCAAGCCGGTGAGCCCATCGCCACAGAGGATGAGAATGTCACGCACTCCGCGCGCCTTCAGATCGTTCAAGGTTTTCAGCCAGAAACGCGCGCCTTCGGTTTCTTCAATCCACAAGCCGAGCACTTCCTGTTTGCCGGCGAGATCGACGCCCAGCACCGTGTAGACGCATTTTTTGAGCACGCCCTTATCGGTGCGCACCGCCACACGCAGGCCATCGACAAAGACGATGGGATAGACGGCTTCTAACGGGCGGTTCTGCCATTCGGTGATCTGTTGCTGCAGCTGTTCGGTGACGCGGGAAACGAACTGCGGCGAGATCTCCACGCCATAGATTTCCTTGACGTGTTGCTCGATTTCGCGCGTGGTCAGGCCGCGGGCATAGAGGGAGATGACGGCCTCGGAAAAATTGCCCACCGAGGTTTGCCGTTTGGCCACGATCTTGGGGTCGAAGCTGCTGTTGCGATCGCGGGGAGTTTCCATCTCGATTTCGCCAAAATCACCGCGCACGGTTTTGGCTGTGCCGCCGTTGCGCGAGTTGCCGCTGCCACGGCCTTCGGGATCATGCCTGGGATAGCCAAGGTGCTCTTCCATTTCCAACTCCAGGAAGGCCTCCAGCGTGTCCTTCACCATTGTCTGAAACAGTTGTTTGGTATCCATGGCCTGGGTGCCGCCCCCGGCGCGCACCTGGTCCATTAGCAATTTCTTGAAGTTCTTGGAATCCTCCGCGCGGGAGAAAAGAGCCGTTTCTAGCGGTTGTGTCTGAGTCATGGAGCCTTTGCCTTTCGTCTTCATCGGTCTACAGGTTTAGCTCCACCAGAGTCAGGCCGGGTCGAGCCGCCGCTTGCTTGGGGGGCTTCGGTCGCCCTCCGGCCTCCCTTCGCCCCCAAGCAGCTATTGCTAGCCTAATCCAGCCCAAAACAACTTACACAGAAAATGTTACAGCGCCTCGCAGGTCAATGCGGCATGCTGCCGTGGGATCGGCTCACCCCGATCTTCAGCCGCTGGATTCCTATCGCGCGTGTTTTGCATCCTTATCCAATGGAACGTTTCATCGCCATTCATCCAAGGTGGGAGCCGTATGCGTAAACGCGCTCGTACGGTTCTGTGCGGGGGGCGATCAGTGATGGTTGTCCCTACCGCGTCAACTTGACGTGACGCCGACTCTTAAGGAAGGATTTCCTTCCCTCCCTTTCTGTTGGGGTGGATGCACCCGGTTCGGAGCTTCACGGGAGTGACTCCTCAACGCTTGGCGGCTTTCGATTGCCGCCTGCGCGTTGTAGCCCTGAATGATGCCATCGGCGCCTGGCATGATCTGCGATTGCGGATCGGTGAAATTGTACTGATTCTCGTCCTTCGGTTTCGCCTGATCCGGTGCACCGCGTTCGGCCGCCGCTTTCTTCCGCGCTCTGGCCTCCAGTGCCCGTTTGGCCTACCGGATCTTCTTTAGACGGGTCTTGCGGTGCCCAGTTCTCCCGGCAGTTCGTCGCCCCGCTTGTCCTTGCCATGGCGGATATGGTTCGCCATCTATCCGATCAGGTGGCTTTCTCCCAAAGTCTCGACCTTCACCGGTCTGTTGTATCACCAGAAGGGCCACGGTCTTGGAAAGACGGTTGTCACCTGATACGCCACGGGCATACCTCCGACGACTCCTAAGTAGACAGAGCTGTTATTGTTTTGCGGCACTGGATCGGCCGGGTCGCTTAGAGACCGCCCTCTTCGGCAATCGCGGAACAACCTGAACGCCCGCCCAAAGCGTAGCGATCGTTTGCTCGACCACGAGATTCTGGTCAGGCAAGTCAGGCACAACCCCTTGTATGACCATGAGCGTGGCGAGGCCGAAGATCGTGTACCACCAGGTGTGGGC
>DATNAF010000428.1:0-16758 GCA_035572845.1 Terriglobales bacterium | reverse complement strand
CAGGCAATGTGCCGCCCGTTTCGCCCGCGTCTAGTCGCTTCTGTAGCTCTTCCCTTTTCTCTTCGGCAAGTCCCCAGGTTCGGGTATCCGCTGAGAGCCGGTGCTGGTTTCCTTTGTGCTTGTGCCCGCATATGCAGGCGGTCCCTGAATAGCGCAGCCACTTGACGCAATCGCAGCCGCGAAAAAACGGCTTGCCTTCATGCGGACATGCGCCACTGTGCCGGACGAAAACGGTGACGATTGGCTTTCTGACCATGCCAAAGCCTATCACAGCATTTAGCACAGATATATAGGAAATAGGTAACTGGCGTGGGTTTTGATATGGCGGAGAGGGTGGGATTTGAACCCACGATACCCGTTAAGGTATGTCCGCTTTCGAGGCGGATCGTTTCAACCACTCACGCACCTCTCCGCGTCGGACCATTCTAAGACTGCGGCTCACATGCATTTTATCAGGTGAACAATTTGCGCTCCGGGTTGTGCACATCAAAACCATTGGCAATGCGTATCATCTCGAAAATGAAAAAGAACCGCGCTGGAGATATCGATGCGAGAGATCGGCGGCCAAGAAAAGCTGATGTTCAGCCTCGGGTTGGCTCATTCTGCACGACAAGAGCTTTGGTAATTCTGCAATATAAGTCCACTGACTCATACAACTGCTTCTTCTCGACATACTCGCCAGGCGTGTGGGCCACATGAATTGATCCGGGGCCGACTAATAGCGGCTGGCCCCAGTTGTTTAGGGCAGGAATATCAGTTGTGAAAGCGGCAACCATGGTTGGCACATTTTCAAAAGTATGCAGCCGGACGAATGGAATTTCGAGAGTGAATTCAACTTTGGCCAGATTGCCGACGGTTTGAATAATTTCGCGGCGAAGGTCCTCTGACGGCCCGACCAGGCGATAGAGAAGAAGCGCTTGAGCTTTATCGGGAATTACGTTAGGCGCGCGGCCGCCACTAATGGTGCCGATGTTTAGAGTACATGGCCCGACGTCGGGACCATAAGGTAACTTCATGGCACGCAATCTATGCAGCGCTTCAACCAGCTTGTCAATGGCCGACTCACCCAGTTCGGGATATGCCGAATGAGCCATGCGTCCAGTCGCTGTCAATTCGACGCGCAGCGCACCCTTTGACACGGTCGCGACCCGGTTTTCGGTAGGTTCGCCGTTAATGAGAAACTTGCACGAGTTCGGCTGCTGGTTTGCCACTTTCGCACCCAGGCTGTCACGCTCTTCGCCGACCAGGAACAGAAGGCCGACGTAGATATTCTCTTTGCGCAGGCGCTCGGCGGCGGCGATCTGCGCGGCAATGATTCCTTTCGCATCGCACGACCCTCTACCGTAAATGCGGTGCTCGTCTTCCGAAGACGGAATGAATGGAGGCACGGTGTCCATGTGCGTGGAGAAAACGACGGTGGGCTGAGGCTGCTGCGGAGCGGTGGCGAACACGTTCGCGCGCTCGCCTTCTGCGATCATTCGCTGGACGTTGTAGCCGGCGTGGCGAAGCTCCTGTAATAAGAAATGCCCCACTCGGCCTTCGCTTCCCGTGGTGGATTCGATGTCAACCAGTTGGCGGGTGAGGAAGATGATGTCCATGGGTCTGAAAAGCATAAACCACAAAGGACACGAGGGTACACGAAGGAAATCGAACGGTGCTGCCTGAGTGAGAACGTATTCCGAACATACCTGAAGCCGGCGGGCGAAGGCGCCCGACCCACATGGCCCATATGCCCCACGTGGTCTGCAATTACTGCATTCGGGTTAAGCTATTGCAGTGGAACCACAGCACACTACACGCTCCGCAATTCGATCTTTGATGCTTGATGGTCCGGCGGGGCAGTTGGAAGCCCTGCTCAATTCAGGTGCGGATGACGCCACCCATGCAGCTCTCGTCTGCCACCCCCACCCGGTATTTGGCGGGACCATGCACAACAAAGTTGTGTTTCATGCCATGAAGGCCCTGAACAGTTTTGGTTTTCCGGTGCTGCGCTTCAATTTTCGTGGGACTGGTTTAAGCCACGGCGAGCACGACAATGGCCGTGGCGAAATCGACGATGTGCGGACCGCGCTCGACTGGCTCGACCACGAATTTCATCTTCCCCTGATATTTGCAGGTTTTTCTTTCGGCGCAGCGGTTGGTTTAAACGCCACGTGCGGTGACGATCGCGTAAAAGCTTTGATTGGTCTTGGAACTCCGGTGGCGCCAGTAGACGACCGCAACTACGACTTCGATTTTCTGCGTTCATGTGACAAGCCCAAACTCTTCGTCAGTGGCAGCCGCGACCAGTTCGGTCCGCGCCCTAAGCTTGAGCAGCTAGTGAGTTCTTTGCAGGAGCCGAAGAAGCTCGTCATCATCGAAAGCGCCGATCATTTTTTTGAAGGACGGCTGCGCGAGATGAGAGAAGCCGTTGAAGCCTGGATTCAAGAAACGATTCAAGATGCCGCGCCATGAAAGAGATTGCCCGCCATATATTTGATCACGCAATGCGCGAGTCGCGCATCAGCCAGGCCTTCAGTCGGCATGTGCATTGTGAACGTGGCGTTTTGCGCATTTGCGAAGATTTGTATGATCTAAATTCGTACAGTCGCGTTTTTGTGATTTCGATTGGCAAAGCGGCACATTCCATGCTGACCGCCTTGCATGAGCAGACTGGCGAACGGTTCGAAGGGATTGTCGCCAGTTCTGTTGCCCCTGAGTTTCACATCCGCGGCTTTCGTTATTTTCACGGCGGGCATCCCTTGCCAAATGAAGAATCGATTCGCGCCGCCGACGCAATACTGAAGTCGTTAAACGCCCAGAATGAAGCATCGCTGGTCATCTACTTAATCAGTGGCGGCGGCTCGGCGACTCTCGAAAAGCCCATCGACGAAGAAATTTCACTCCAAGATTTGATTGAGACTTATCGAGTGCTAGTCCACTCTGGAGCTTCGATCAGCGAAATCAACACCATTCGAAAACATCTGTCTGCGGTGAAGGGCGGACGCCTGGCGCGGGCTGCGTATCCTGCGCGGCAAATCTCTATCCTTATTTCCGACGTGCCCGACACTACGCTCGACGCTCTGGCTTCTGGACCGACGATGCCGGATTCGACAACGATTGAGGGCTGTCACGCAATCGTGACCAAACACAAAATGCTCAATTCCTTTCCCGCTTCCGTGCGGCAACTCTTCGAGCATCACGCTCTAGAAGAAACGCCGAAATCCGACGATCCGGCGTTTGTTAACGCGCGTTGGTGGGCGATCCTTTCGAATGCCGCTTTGCTGGAAGCGGCGGGAAGAGAAGCAATGCAGCAAGGCTTCTTAGTCGAAATCGATAATTCCTGCGACGATTGGGACTATGCGAAAGCCGCCGACCACTTACTCGGACGCTTGCGAGAGCTAAGAAGCAAACACGATCGCGTCTGCCTGTTGTCGGGCGGGGAAGTTACTGTCCACGTCGAAAACGGCGGCATCGGTGGCCGTAATCAGCAGTTCGCGTTGTACTGCGCGCAGAAAATCAGCGGTGAAAATATTTTCGTGCTCAGCGCAGGGTCGGATGGAATCGATGGCGACAGCACTGCCGCAGGAGCGGTTGCTGACGGAGCAACGCTGGAGAGAGCAAAGGCCCGTGGACTCGATGTTCAAGCTCACCTCAATGCGTACAATGCGTATCCGCTATTTGAAGCACTGGGCGATGCCATCGTCACCGGATCCACGGGCAATAATCTGCGTGATCTCAGAATTTTGCTCGCCTATTAAGCCGTCTTTTTAGCAGCCTGTGGTGGCGGCATTTTGGCCATAGCTTCATCCTGTGCACGTTGCATTTCTTCCGGCGACAGGTCCTTAACATGCGTCGCAAGCGACCATTTGTGCCCAAAGGGATCCTGAACCAGGCCGTACCGATCGCCCCAGAATTGATCCATTAAGGGCATTTTTACCTGAGCTCCGGCGGAAACCGCGCGATTAAACGCCTCGTCAACATTATCTGTGTAGATGTGGATGGTTACGCCTGTGCCGTTGAGCGACAGCGGCGAAAGCCCGCCGTACTCCGGCATTTCTTCATTCAACATCAGCATAGAATCGCCGACGCGCAACGCAGCGTGCATGATCTTTCCATCGGCATGCGCGCAACTCCTTGGATTTCGGCGCCAAGCGCATTTTTATAAAACTCGAGCGCTTTATCAGCGTTGCGCACGGTGAGGTGAGGGGTGAGAGTATGGAATCCAGCAGGAACAGCTTGAACTTTAGTAGCCATAAAAATCTCCTCGGCGAATAATTTTAGTTCGCTGAAGATTAAAATGCGTCAAAAAAGTTTGGTGATTCCTTCGGGCAGCACCAGCACCTTTTCTTCAATCCCCGCTCGCCTTGCCTCTTTCGCGAGCAATTGCAATGGCTCATCCATGGGCTCGTGAGAAAGCTGAAAGGTGCCGTAGTGCATGGGGACCATCCAGCGCGAATTGAGATCGAGGAAGGCGCGGGTGGCGTCACCGGGACTGGTGTGAACGTTGCGAAATTGGGGCGGATTGTAGGCGCCAATCGGGAGCAAGGCCAATTGCGGAGCGAGACGCATCCCAATCTCGCGGAAGCCGGAAAAATATGCCGTGTCCCCGGCGTGATACACGGAATGTTTGCCATCGCGCAAAACGTATCCGCCATAGCCGCGATGGGCGTCGCGCAAGACGCGTGCTCCCCAATGACGTGAAGGCACATGCGTGATCGTCAAGTTGCGATGCCGGTAACTGTTCCACCAGTTCAGCTCGACCACATCGCGAAAGCCAAGGTCAGCCACCAGATCGAACACATGCTCTGGCACGACAATGGTGGGCGCGGAGCCCCGAAATTGTTTTGTGTGCTGGACCAGCGACCGCAGCGAAGGTCTATGCAGGTGGTCGAAGTGCGCATGAGTGATGAGCACGAGATCGATTGGAGGCAAGTCCCGGAGTCTAACTCCAGGCTGTCGCAATCTCTTCAGCACAAAAAGCCAGCGCGCGAAATTGGGATCGATCAAGACATTCTCGCCACCCACTTGCAGGAAAAAGCTGGCGTGTCCAATGAAAGTCACACCCATCTGGCCATTGGTTACCAGGACAGGCTTGTGCGGCTCTCCAATTCGCGGTGTCACTGCCGAGCGCCGTACCAGGCGTCCGAACTGCCGGGCGCGCTTGCGCATCGCGGGACTCTTGATGGCCTCTCGAAGCATAAAAAGCTTTTAGCTCCTAGCCATTAGCTTGAAACATATCCAATGATGACAACCTATTCCAAATTAAGTGACATTTAGATTCTACCAATCCCTTTAGAGTCTCTTGACCACTTTCTGGCTGTCATTTCTAATTCTCTAGTCCTTTTTCTTTTTCCAAACATTTCCACGAAAAGTCAGGAGCTCTCATGCGGGTTGCATTTTTAGGATTAGGAATTATGGGCCACGCGATGGCCACAAATCTTGTTAAAGCCGGACACCAAGTCGCAACTTGGAACCGCAGCCCGGACAAAACGGTCGAGGGCGCGCGGGCAGCGGATTCTCCAGCAGATGCTGCACAGGGAGCAGAGGTGGTGTGGCTCTGTGTTTCTGATACCGCTGCCGTCGAGAGCGTGCTGTTCGGGGAGAAGGGAGTTGAGCAATCACTGACCGAAGGCATGATCATCAGTGACTCAAGCACCATTTCGCCGAGTGCAACTCGCAAATTTGCCGAGCGGGTGGCGCAGAAAGGGGCGCAGTACGTCGATTCCCCCATGACTGGCTCAAAGACGGGAGCCGAAGCCGGCACTCTGCTGTTCATCGTCGGCGGAGATGAAGCGGTAATCGAAAAGCTTAAGCCGCTCTATGCCGCGATGGGCAAGAAAATCTTCCGGATGGGTGAGACCAGCAAAGGCCAATCCGCCAAAATTGTGATGAATCTTCAAATTGCCCTGATCTACGAAGGCTTCGCCGAGGGGCTCGCTCTCGCCGCCAAACTCGGAGTTGATACCGAGAGCCTGGTGCATCTGATCAATGCCTCGATGGTCAAATCAGGAGTGATCGAATACAAAGCACCTTTCGTCCTGCGCCGCGATTTTTCCGCCAATTTTCCGCTTCGCCTCATGCGCAAAGACATCCGACTTGCGCTCGACGCCGCCAAAGAAGCGCGGGTAAAGCTTCCCGGGCTGGAGACGGTCGAAGAAGTCTACGATGTTGCAGTCGAAGAAGGCCACGCGAATCTTGATTACGCTGCTACACTGCTGCTGCTTGAGAAATGGGCGGGAGTCGAAGTAAAGGGAGAAGCAGCATAAAACCTTAATGGCCGACTACATTGGGGCGATTGACCAAGGCACCACCAGCACACGTTTCATCGTGTTTGATCGCGCTGGTCAAATTGTCGCTTCTGCGCAAGAGGAACATGAGCAGATTTATCCCCAGCCCGGCTGGGTTGAACACGATGCCGAAGAAATTTGGCGGCGCACTGAATCCGTAATTGCGAAGGCCACGCAGGACGGTAACTTCGGGCCCAAAGATTTGGCCGCGATTGGAATCACCAACCAACGCGAAACTACCGTTGTTTGGAACAAAAAAACCGGAAAACCTGTTTACAACGCGATCGTCTGGCAAGACACTCGCGTCGCTGCCAATGTTGCGGAGTTTTCAAAGCACGGCGGCCAAGATCGATATCGCGCCAAGACTGGGTTGCCCCTCGCAACTTATTTCAGCGGCCTGAAAATTCGCTGGATCCTCGACAATGTTCCTGGTGCGCGGGCGCAAGCTGAAGCTGGTGATTTGATCTGCGGGACGATTGACAGCTTTCTTATCTGGAAACTGACCGGGGGTGTTCACGTCACCGATGTCACCAACGCCAGTCGGACGCAACTGATGAGTCTCTCCACGCTCCAGTGGGACGAGAGCATTCTGCGCGAATTCGGAATTCCCGCTCAGATTTTGCCGAAGACTGCGTCCAGTAGCGAGATCTACGGCCACGCAAAAATTCCCGCGATCCGCGACGTCGCCATCGCGGGCGTACTAGGAGATCAGCAGGCAGCGCTAATCGGACAAGTTTGTTTTAAGCCAGGCCAAGCCAAGAACACTTACGGCACCGGTTGCTTTATGTTGTTGAATACCGGCGAAAAGATTGTTCCGTCGAAATTCGGGCTGATCACCACCGTTGCTTACAAACTTGGATCCAGGCCCGCCCATTACGCGCTGGAAGGCAGCATAGCCATAACAGGAGCGCTGGTGCAGTGGCTGCGCGACAATATAGGACTCATCTCTTCAAGCGAAGAAATTGAAGAGTTAGCTGAGACCGTTGCTGACAACGGCGGAGTTTATTTCGTTCCGGCATTCTCGGGTTTGTACGCGCCGTATTGGAAGGGCAGCGCGCGCGGCGTAATTGCGGGACTCACTCGCTACGTCAATAAAGGCCACTTTGCCCGCGCGGTGCTTGAGGCGACCGCATTTCAAGTTCGCGAAGTAGTTGAGGCGATGGCCAAAGATTCCACCATGAATCTAGATTTTCTGCGCGTCGATGGTGGCATGGTGAAGAACAATCTGCTCATGCAGTTTCAGGCTGACATTTTAGGTATTCCAGTTGTTCGCCCTCGAGTTAGTGAAACTACGGCTTTGGGGGCCTGTTACGCTGCCGGTCTGGCGGTCGGATTTTTTAAAGATGAGAATGAGTTGTGTGCGAACTGGGCGGTTGATAAGCGCTGGGAACCGACGATGGGCAGGCCTTCTCGCGAGGGTCTTTATCACTTTTGGAAGAAAGCAGTCACGCGTTCATTTGACTGGGTCGAATAAGCAACCACAGATTTATTGTGCGCTGGAGGCTACTGCATGCATGGACCCCTCGTGGGTGAGTTCATGGGCACGCTGGTATTGATTCTTCTCGGCGACGGAGTGGTCGCGAACGTGCTATTGAGAAAAACTAAGGGCGAGAATTCCGGCTGGATAGTGATCGCCACGGCATGGGGAATGGCGGTCGTTGCCGGGATCTGCACCGCGGTTGCCTGCGGAAGCCCGGCAGCGCATATCAATCCGGCAGTCACATTAGCCTCGGCGCTCTTAACTGGGAATTGGGCGACGGTGCTTCCGTTTTGGGGCGCACAATTTCTCGGCGCCTTTGTGGGCGCGGTTCTCGTCTGGCTGGTTTATCTTCCGCATTGGAAGGAGACTCCCAATACCGCTGCCAAACTTGCGATTTTCTGCACCGCTCCCGCAATCCGAAAATTCCCAGCCAACTTGTTGACTGAAATTATCGCGACCATCTGTTTGATAGTTGTGGGCTTCAGCTTCGGCAGCAAATCGCTTGGGCCTACAGGTCTTGCCCCCGGCTTCAGTCCGTGGTTTTGGGGAGTCTTGGTTTGGGTGATCGGACTAAGCCTGGGCGGCCCCACTGGATACGCAATTAATCCGGCGCGCGATTTTGCGCCGCGGGTGGCGCACGCTGTTCTTCCTATTCCCGCCAAAGGCGGCTCCGATTGGCAATACGCGCCTGTTCCAATCATCGGTCCGTTGCTCGGTGCAGCCCTGGCCGCTCTGATCATTAAATGGGTAGGAATCATTTGAGAAAGCCTTATCCGACTTTTCCATCATGACTCGCGATGAAATGTGGCGTCGCTTTCGCGCGCACAATGAGCAGTGGGACATTATCGTCGTCGGCGGTGGCGCAACCGGTGTGGGTGTTGCCATTGACGCAGCTAGCCGTGGCTATGACACGTTGCTGCTAGAGCAGAGCGACTTTGGCAAAGGGACATCGAGCCGCAGCACCAAGCTGGCCCACGGCGGCGTGCGATATCTTGAGCAGGGCAACATCGGCCTGGTGATGGAGGCGCTTAAAGAACGCGGCCTGCTCTTGCAGAATGCGCCGCATCTTGTGCACGATCTAGCATTTGTCGTGCCCAACTACGACTGGTGGGAAGCGCCATTCTACGGGCTGGGGCTGAAGCTTTATCAGTTGCTGGCCGGGAAATACGGTTTCGGAAAATCTCGCCTGCTGTCGCGCGAAGAAACCCTCGAACGTATCCCCACGCTAAAAACAGAAGGCCTGCGCGGTGGCGCAATTTATTATGACGGCCAATTCGATGACGCGCGCCTTCTTATCCATATGGTGTTCACCGCCTTTGAGCAGGGCGCGACGCTGCTGAATTATGTTGAGGTCACCGGCTTCACCAAGGACAGCCAGGATTTTGTGAATGGCGTCGTGGCGCGCGACAGCGAAACTGGCGAACAACTGCGCGCGTCGGCCAAAGTTGTGATCAACGCCACCGGCGCCTTCACTGATCGCCTACGGCAAAAGGCGCTGCCTTCCGCCGCTCCCATGATCAAGCCCAGCCAGGGCATTCACCTGGTGTTTGGGCCGGAGTTCCTCCAGGCCGACGCTGCCGTGTTGGTCCCGCACACCAGCGATGGCCGCGTGTTGTTCGCTATTCCATGGCACGGGCACACACTGGTTGGAACAACCGATACTCCGGTCGAAACTGCTGACCTGGAGCCTGTGGCCATGGATCAGGAGATTGAATTCGTTCTCGCCACCGCCGGGCAGTATCTGGAAAAGGCCCCAAGACACGAAGATGTGCTGAGCGTGTTTGCTGGGATTCGACCCTTGGTACGAACTGGCGGCTCGATTGCGACCGCGGCGTTATCGCGCGATCACGTGATCCATATCGACACATCGGGGCTGATGAGCATTGCAGGAGGGAAATGGACGACCTACCGACACATGGCCGAAGACTGCGTGGACCAGGCCTCGACACTCGCCCAATTGCCGGAAGCTCCGTGTGTCACCCATCACTTGAAGATTCATGGATTTCACGCTGACGCTAAGCAGTTTGGCGATTTGGCTGTGTATGGATGCGATGCCGCTGAAATTAAGAAAATCGGGCAGAGCGATCCCAAGCTGGGACGCAGGTTACATCCTGCGCTGCCCTATATAGAAGCCGAAGTGATCTGGGCGGTGCGCTACGAAATGGCCCGCACCATAGAAGATGTTCTCGCCCGTCGCATGCGAGCCCTTTTTTTGAATGCTCGGGCGGCACTTGACATGGCCCCGATAGTGGCGGAGTTGATGGCCGGGGAGTTGGGTTGGACCCCCGATGTTAGGGACAGGCAACTGAAAGAGTTCCGCGACACCGCAAAAAATTATGTGCTCTCGAACTGAATCGCGCTTCGCATCAATGCAAAAGGAAAGATGAGATTAAGCCTATTGTTTTTGTGGTCACTGCAGCTGTCCGCGCAGACAATAACGTTGCATCTGCCTGTCTCCAGGGCGATGGATGTTGCTTAGTTCGGGTGAGAGCCGTCCTTCAGTTTCGGTTCCTGCTTGGGGCCGCTGACTTTGTCCTGGCTGTCTGTCGAAAACAGCATGAAATGGCTGAAGCTGTGCTGCCTGTAGTACCGGTGCTTTCTAAGATCAAGGTACAAGTCCGCCTTTATAGGCAACCAGAGCTCCGTATTTTTACTGTGAAACTGCACCGGGCCATAGTCGACGACCTCGCGTTCAGTCAGCAACTGGATGTTAGGCATGGGCTTCACTAATTCGGATTCGATGCGGATAATTTGGAACGTCTTGGCACTGATCCACGCGCGTCCTTTTAGGTCGACGCGGTAGGTCATGCCACCACTCTTCAATTCGTGAATACGGTTTGGACGGTCATCCCGTTGTCGAAAGTGCATCAACCAGGTTGCCTGTCCCTGCAACTCGCCAAGACCTTCACAGACGAATTCAAAATTATCTTTCATGGCTGGATGGAAAACTAACACCAGCGACGGAAAGCCCTTCGTGACCATATTGTCCGGGTATTCGACAGGCTGCGAATTTTCGCTGCGATACTCTTCTACCTCCAGATAGCCTGGCTTTTCCTGCGAGATGGCGGCAACAAAGTTGTATTTGCGGCTTTCCTTGGTAATGGCATGTCCGAGCTCGTCCACTCTTTCATGGACCAGATCCTCAATGGCTGAGAACTTCGAAATATCGTTTGCGAACTGCTCGACCCTTGCGCCAGTATCCGCGATGACTTGGTCCGCTGGGCAATCCACTCCCTGGGCAACGGAGGGTTTTTCATCATCGATTCCGGGAGGCAACCAGGATTTGATCGATAATCTCAGGTCCGTGTCATCAACGATTGAATCGGGCGGATTGATGAGAGTCACAGTTGTTGCAGCTGGGGCTCCGGCATGCGTTTTAATGATGCCGATCAAAGTCCTTGCTTGTTCGGCCTGCGGGTCATTCGGGTTAGAACGAAGAAAGTCGTTCAACGTCGAAATTGCTTCGTTGGTCTTGCCCAAATTTGCCAAGGCCTGCGCCAATACAATTTTGACGGAAGCGCCGCCGCCTTTGCTCTTGGCAATTGCGAGTTCACATTCTGCCCGCGATTTCTCAAATTCGTGTTGCTTCAGGTAGGCGATGGCTAGAAACTTGTGCGCAATCCAGTATTCCGGGTCGGTAGCAACCGCCTCTTCCAGAGTGCCCCTGGCTGGTATGTCGTCGCCCTGATGCAGACGAACTCGTCCAAGAAGCGTCAGCGCCTGGACATTGTGTGGGTCCTCAGTGGACGCTTTTATCAGGAAGGCCTTTGCTTGATCGAAGTCTTGCTTCGAGAAGTACACATAACCCAACAGGAAATTTACATCTGCACTGTCCGGTGCGAGCTTGCTGGCGGATTCGAGCTTGCTCTGAGCTTCTTTCAGGTTCCCTGATTTGAGTGCACGAACAGCGCGTTGAATCTCTTTACGAGCTTTCTTGGATAAATCAGGAGCATTGGGCTCCTCGATCTTTACCGCATTGGGATCGGGTTGCAGGCTGATTTCCACCCGGTAAGTTGTGTAATTACTTACGACCGGATATGACTTGGTCGCGGTCAGGTAGCCGACTGCGCTGGCTTCAATCTGGTACTGACCAATACCTAAATCCCCAAATTGAGCCTGCGATTGATCTGCGGTGGTCTGCCAAAAGATGGAGTGAGTAGCTTTATTTTCGATCTTGACCACAGACTGCCGATCGAGAATTTCATGTTTCGGGCCGAGTACCGTCAAAAATAAGACGGCACCCTGAGATTGAACACCTTGGGTAGGGTACAGAGGGCTAAAGGGAGAGGAGAGCGGATCGGGGCGCTGCATTTGTGCAATCAAACTGGGGACGCAAACAAGCAATAAGCACAAAAAGATAGCGACTCGCCCGCCGCCCCGAGCGTTCATTGATAGCTCCTCCGAAGGTACTCACGAGTCTCTCACCTCTACTGAACGGCGATCAAGTCAAAATATGTCATGAGTTTGAGCTTTAGACCTTGCACTAACTCTGATCGGGCCGCCATCTCGCGAAAAAGACGGTTTGCTTCTCAGCGATCTCTGCCAGTTCTCTGCGTCCTCTGCGGTTAAAGGCTTTTGATTTTTTTAGCCTGTACGACTCGATCCGCTGCGTTAAAAAGCCTTTGACCGCGGAGAACGCAGAGAACATCAAAGACGAGAACGCAGAGAAAAGCACAGACATCGCTGAGAATGGCAAATAAGGTCCCATACGTTACTCGCCAACTTCGTTGACACTTTTCCCCGCTGAACGCTAGAATCAGGGGTTCCGGAAATATCCTTTCGGCGATACATTCTCAGCGAAAAACATGGATGAAACGCTCCGACAAATAGGCGAATTACTGCTCGGTTCCATCCCGACGATTATCTTCTTTGTGGTGTTGTTTGGGCTTTATTTGTTAATCGTGCACAAGCCGTTGGCGAGGGTTTTGGCCGAGCGCCATGCGCGGACTGAAGGTGCGATTGAGAAGGCCAGAGCCGATATTGCTACGGCTGAGGCCCGTACCGCCGAATATGAAAGGCGGCTCCGTGACGCGCGTCTGGCGCTATTTAAAGCTCAGGAGGGGCGCCGCGCCCGGGCATCCCAAGCACGCGGGGAGGCTTTAGCTGACGCCCGGAAACGAGCTCAAGCCCAAATTGATGAGGCGCGCGCGGTTATCGAAAGCGACAAGAAGGTTGCGATGACTTCGCTGGAAGCAGAAGTTGGAAGGCTGGCATCGGAAATCATTCGCTCCGTGCTGCAGCCTGCATTGAGTTCCACCCCGGCGGGTACACGATGAGATTGACTTTCTCCCTACCTGCGGTAAAACTCAGAAATCTAGCGCTGCTGGCTGGTGCGATGTTTGCGTTTTCGTTGTGTACGTTTGCCCAGGCTGCGCCCGAATCGCAAACTCCCGCGAACCCGTCAGCCCAGAACGCTCCTGCCAACGCAGCCCCTAATCCGAGCCCGGAACCGAATTCAGGGGAGGGCGAAACAGCACAGTTTAAGCACTCGGCGTCCGTGCAGTTGCTGTCGCGAATCACTGGGTTGAGCCTGGATGGCGCGTATTGGTTGGCCGTGCTGCTCAATTTTGCGATCGTTGTCGCCCTCATCGCATGGGCATCAAAGAAAAATCTGCCTGCGATGTTTCGCAATCGCACAGTGTCGATCCAGAAAAGTTTGGAGGAAGCGCGCAGGGCCAGCGAAGACGCGAACCGTAGGCTAGCGGATATAGAATTGCGCCTTGGCCACCTGGATGACGAGATTCACCAGATGCGGGTGGCGTCAGAAAAAGAAGCTGCCCGTGAAGAAGAGAGAATCAAAGCTTCAGCGGCGGAAGAAGCTCGGCGCATAAGCGAATCAGCCAGTCAGGAAATTGCTGCTGCCACCAAAGCCGCGCGGCGCGAACTGACCGCCTATGCCGCGGACTTGGCGGTGTCACTGGCGTCGAAGCAGATTCATGTTGATACCTCGACGGACCAGGCGCTGGTGCGGCGTTTCGCGCAGCAGATTTCAACCGACGGCAAGGGAAGAGCTTAGTTTATGGCCAGCGTAGTGAATACTTATGCGCGTGCATTCGCTGACGCGGTTATGGATAAGCGGCTCGATCCGGCAAAGACATTGGCGGAGGCGCAGCAGATTTCCGCGCTGGTGCGGGCAAATGCGGAGCTTCGCGAGGTGTGGGTAGCGCCGTCCATTCCGGCGGAGCAGAAACGCGCCGTGCTCGAGGCCATCGTAAAGCGAGCGGGAATTTCGCAGATTGTGCAAAACTTCATTGCCGTTCTGATCGACAAGAGACGCGTAAATTTCCTGGATGAAATTGTGGCCGAGTTCGCACACGAGCTGAATCAGCGATTGGGTTTTGCCGAGGCGGAAATCACCACCACGCGGGAACTGAGTGCGGACGAGCGCAGCGCGCTGGAAGCTGATCTGGCAAAGGTCACCGGAAAAAAGATCCGCGCTCGCTATGATCAGGACAAAAGTATTCTCGGCGGCGCCATTGCCCGTGTCGGCAGCACGGTCTATGACGGCTCGGTGAAGGGGCAGTTGGAGAAGATTAGAGAGCAGTTGATTACGAGCTCTTAGCCTTTAGCTCTTAGCTTTTAGCTGAAGACTGAGCGCAGACTGAGTTGTGATTTAGGAAGTTTCTATCTGAGATTATGAAAGCCCATGGAGTTGCACCGATCAAGCTAACGGCTAAAAGCTAATAGCTAAAAGCTGACTTATGCCCCAAATCAAAGCAGACGAAATTACACAATTAATCCGGCAGCAGATCGAGAATTACCAATCGAAGATCTCTGTTGACGAGGTCGGGACAGTCATCACCTTGGGCGACGGCATTGCGCGCGTCCACGGCCTGGAAAAAGTCATGGCTGGTGAACTGCTCTCATTTCCGCACAATGTGGCCGGCATTGCCATGAACCTGGAAGAAGATCAGGTGGGCGTGGTGTTGCTTGGCGAGTACACCGAGATTAAAGAAGGCGACGAAGTCAAGCGCACCGGACAAATTATCAGCGTGCCCGTAGGTGAGGCATTAATCGGTCGGGTGGTGAACTCTCTTGGCCAGCCCATCGACGACAAAGGTCCGATTAGCGCTTCCGGCACAATTCCAGTGGAGCGCATTGCTCCTGGCGTCATTGACCGTCAACCAGTGCGCGAACCCATGGCCACCGGTCTGAAGGCAATCGACAGCATGATTCCGATCGGGCGCGGCCAGCGCGAGTTGATCATCGGCGACCGCCAAACCGGAAAGACTGCTATCGCGATCGACACCATCATCAACAACAAGGGCGGTGACCTGATTTGCATTTACTGTGCGATCGGGCAAAAGCGATCTTCAATTGCGCAGGTGGTAAAAATTCTTTCTGACCACGGCGCGATGGATTACACGATCGTTGTGGCTGCATCGGCCTCGGAGCCTGCTCCCATGCAGTACATCGCCCCCTATGCGGCATGCGCCATGGGCGAGTACTTCCGCGATTCCAAACGCCACGCGCTGGTGATTTTCGACGATCTTTCGAAACATGCAGCTTCGTATCGCGAGATTTCGTTGCTGCTGCGCCGTCCGCCAGGCCGCGAGGCTTATCCTGGAGACGTTTTCTATCTTCACTCGCGTCTGCTGGAGCGCGCCGCGAAAATGAGCGCGCAAAAAGGCGGGGGGTCGCTGACCGCGTTGCCGATCATTGAAACGCAAGCCGGCGACGTCTCGGCTTACATTCCGACCAACGTGATCTCGATTACCGATGGCCAGATTTATCTGGAAACTGATCTTTTCAACCAGGGCGTACGCCCGGCGGTGAATGTCGGGTTGTCGGTCAGCCGTGTCGGCGGCGCGGCGCAGATCAAGGCCATGCGGCAAGTAGCAGGTAGTTTGAAACTGGAGCTTGCCCAATATCGTGAGCTGGCGGCCTTCTCGCAGTTTGGCAGCGATCTCGACAAAGCGACGCAGGCCCAGCTCAGCCGCGGGCAGCGGCTGGTCGAGGTGCTCAAGCAAAAGCAATATTCACCCTTGCCGTTTTCGAAGCAGATTTTGATTATCTTCGCCGGAACCAGCGGCGTTCTGGACGATCTGGCGATCGATCAGGTGCGTGACTTTGAAGCGGAGTTGTATCGCTACGTCGACGCCACCAATCCCGGCCTGCTGCGGACGATCATGGATAAGAAAGTTCTCGATGACAGCATCAAGGCGGAGATGACAAAGGTGATCAAGGAGTGCAAGGAAACGTTTGTGCAGGACCGGCAGGCGGTAGGAGCGAAGTAGCTGTGAGCAGTGAGCGGCGAGCAACGTAGCGGTGAAGTGAGCAACCAGCGGTGAGCAAAGAGCTGCGGCATGCAGCATCGCAGAGCGGCTCATGACTCGCAGCTCATAGCTCGCGCCTGTTTTTATGGCCAACATTCTCGACATCCGGCGGCGCATTCGCAGCGTGATCAACACGCGCCAGATCACGCGCGCCATGAAGATGATCTCCGCTGCGAGACTTCGCCGCGCTCAGGAGCGCGCCCTGGCTGCGCGTCCATATGCGCAAATGTTGACGAATGTCCTGAAATCGCTGGTCTCGCGGTCCGAAACCTACGATCCGAATACCGGCGAGCCGTTGCATCCGCTTCTGGTCAAGCGGCCTGAGCAGAATGTTCTATTGATCGTCGTCACGGGGGACAAGGGATTAGCAGGCGCTTTCAACGCCAATATTGTGAAGGCCGCTTCGCGCTTTCTCGATTCGAAGCGCGGCAAGAATATCGAGATTTTTGCGATCGGGCGCAAGGGCCGGGATTTCCTGCGCCGTCGATTCAAGGCCGCTGAACCGAGGAAGTCAGACGGAACTTCCGAGCCGCAGACAACTCTGATTGGAGAGCGCGTTGGCGTTCTCAACAAAATTGATTACTCGCTGGCTTCTGAAATTTCGGAACAGATCATTGAGCGTTATACCCATGCCGAAATTGATTCGGTTTACCTGGTTTACAACGAATTCAAATCCGTGATCGCGCAGCGGCTGGTGGTGGAGCAGATACTACCGATCGAGCATATTGGCACT
>DATNAF010000427.1:0-3214 GCA_035572845.1 Terriglobales bacterium | reverse complement strand
AGAAACCTACTCTGAATTTTCCACAATTTTCTGCGAAACTCCTGGTCGAGCCTTGGGTTTCATTTCTCTAGTAGCACACATGCCCGCCGGCCGCCGACCCGAGCACGCCCCAAGCAGCGCGGCCGGCTTGGGCTTGTTTTTTCCACCGCACCGACAACCCTGCTTTCTGCGCGGCTAGCGTCCGGTCTAAGGCGCTGATATCCTCTTTGTTCTCACAGGAGGAAGCATGTCTTTCAGCCTTGACGGCCGGGTTGCCGTCGTTTTTGGAGTCGCAAATAAGCGCAGCATCGCCTGGTCGATCGCGCAGGGCCTGCATCAGGCCGGGGCCAAACTCGCCATAACTTATCAGAACGAGCGCTTGGAGCAGGAAGCCAAGGACCTGATTCTGTCGCTTCCCGGCGCCGAAGCGTTCATGTGCGATGTATCCAAAGACGAGGACATCGAGCGCGTTTTTACCAAGCTGAGAAACCGATATGGAAAGTTGCACGTCCTAGTCCACAGTGTCGCCTTTGCCCCGGCCGAGGAACTTAAAGGCGAGTTCATTAACACCACGCGTGAAGGGTTCCGGATTGCGCACGACGTCAGCGTTTATTCGCTGATCGCGGTTTCGCGAGCGGCCGCTCCCCTTATGCAAGATGGCGGCAGCGTAATCACCATGAGCTATTTCGGAGCCGAAAAAGTTGTGCCGCATTACAACGTAATGGCTGTGGCCAAGGCGGCGCTGGAATGCACAGTACGGTATTTGGCAAGTGATTTGGGGCCGAAAAAGATTCGTGTGAATGCCATCTCCGCAGGCCCAATCAAAACCCTGGCTGCACGCGGGATCTCAGGCTTGGGCGAGATGTTGAAATCGCACGCGGAACGGGCGCCGCTGAAGCGCAATGTCGATGTCAATGAGGTTGGTTCGACGGGTGTTTTTCTGGCGTCTGACGCGAGTTCAGGGATTACCGGCGAAGTGATCTACGTAGATTGCGGCTACAACATTATGGGGTTCTGAAGATTTCAGATTGTGATTTCAGATTTCAGATTGCAGACTGAGAATGCTGCCGGGTTTAGGGTGAAATCTGCCATTCTCACATCGTGCAGTCTTAAATGCGATAACCACGAAGGACACAAAGGTACACGAAGGTGTGATCTTATTTTTGTGATGTCAGCATTGCAGACTCGGCAGTCCGCCGGCCTTCAATCTGAAATCTACAATCTTCAATCCACAATCTTTAGCTTCCGTTCATTCTCGGAAATTCTTTCAATCGCGATCTCGACGTCGCGATCACGTTCAAAGCGCGGGAACTTTTCTCCCCATTCGATCAGCAGCACGCTGTTTTCAGCCATCAAATCGTCTAGCGCCAGCGTTTCCAGCTCACGCTGAGTATCGATCCGGTACAAGTCGATGTGATAAACAGTCGCCACCGGGCCGCGATATTCGTGGATCAACGTAAATGTAGGGCTGGTGACGTCGTCGTGCGACGCGGCCTGGAAGCCTTCGGCGATTCCCTTGACCAGGGTGGTCTTGCCCGCGCCAAGATCTCCGCGCAATACAACAATCTTAGGCGGGGCCAGCAGTGACGCCAGTTCCCGCCCAAGCGCAATTGTTTCCTCAGGAGAATTTGTGGTGAAGTCGCGCGCCATGCCGATGAAACATCAGTATAGCCGGGCGCGCGGACCTTATGATTTAAACGAACTGGAACGCAGGCCAGCGAACGTCTGATCGCCCACGGACTCGACCATCATGCGCAAACGTTGATGCGCATCGTCCTCGAGGACGACAAAGCGGAACGGCTGGAAGACGCTACCCGAGCCGGCGTGCAATGGATTCAGCATTTCAGCCATGCCGTTAACGTCGCCAGAATGGGTTTGAAATGCAACTTCCACGAAATCGCCTTCAGAGAGCGCCACCGGCAGCTGCAAGAGTCCCCCGGTTGCGGAAATGATTTGAAGGCGACCCTTGGCGCGGACCCCATCGCTCAACTTAACTAAAGCCGGCGTGGTCTGAAGTTTTATACGGACAGCACGGTGAGTGGGATTACTCTGGGGATAGTGTGTCATCAGCACCACTATCGCACCCGCACAAACAGCAAGCGAGATTACTGAAGCGCAGTGGCCAAACTCACGCTGCCGAGCTTCGCCAGTCTCCGAGTTTTACCCACTTTTCTGCCGCTTGCGCACGGAGTCGCCGGAAGGCTTCGGGCAGTGCAGTGATGAGGTCGGTGGCCACCAGCGACTGCTCGCCAGTGGTTTTCTCAGCGACATCGCCCGCCAGACCATGCAGATAAACAGCGGCCAGAACCGCCGGAAAAGCGCGTTTTGGATTTTGCGCCAGCATCCCTGCAATGATCCCGGTAAGAATGTCGCCGGTCCCGCCGGTAGCCATACCTGGGTTTCCGGTGGTGTTGACCCAAGCCTCCCCTTCGGGGTTAGCGACGATTGTGCGATCGCCCTTCAGCACCAGAATCAGCTGGTAGTCCTGTGCGAATGAGCGGGCAACGTTGACGCGGTCTCGCTGGATGGCTGCGATGCTGAGTCCTGTCAGCCGCGCCATTTCGCCGGGATGAGGCGTGAGCACGAGAGTCGCGGCTTTTTCGGCGCTCTCGCTGTTATGTCGGCGATCTCTGCGGTTAAGGTCTTTTGCCCGGCCTTCAAACGCGTTGAGACCGTCGGCGTCGAGAACAATGGGCTTTTGCGATTTGCTCACAACTTCACGCACAAATTCCGCAGTGCTGGGATGGCGCGAAATCCCTGGCCCGATAGCGAACACGGTTTTGCTTTCTGCAAGTCGATTGAAATCCTCGAGCGCTTCTTCTGTGATGCTTCCCGCATCAGTTTCGCTGAGCGGCTCAGTCATCAACTCAGGACGGTAAGCGGCGACCGTTTCGAGCGCGGACCGTGGGGTCGCGACAGTTACGAGGCCAGCCCCCGAACGAAGGGCCGAGAATCCGGCCATGGCTGCCGCGCCCGATTTGCCGAGCGATCCGCCAGCAACCAGCACGTGGCCATACATGCCCTTATTCGAATCGCGCGGACGAGGCGCAACCAGGCCCGCAATATCTTGTGCAGTGATCACCGACAAGTTCAACGAAGATTCAATTGCCTCAGGTGGCGTGCCGATGTTTGCGATGACGGTTGGGCCAGAGGTCAATCGCCCGAACACGTGCGCGGGTCGCGGTGCGGTAAAGGTCACAATCGCATCGGCACGTGCAACTGCGCCGGTCTGATC
>DATNAF010000426.1:0-10513 GCA_035572845.1 Terriglobales bacterium | reverse complement strand
GCTGTCGAGCACCAAATTGCGGCGCTCCTGCGCGCGCTCAGGATGCCGGTATGGAGAAAGATAACTTGGCCGCTGAATAATCCCTGCCAGCAGCGCAGCTTCCGGCAAAGTAATGTCCTTCAGGTCCTTGTTGAAGTAAGCGTGCGCGGCTTCGGCGAACCCGCTGATCTCAAACGAACCACGCTGCCCGAGATCCACCCAGTTTCCGTAAAACTCAAATATCTCCTGCTTGGTGAACCTTTGCTCGAGTTCCATGGCGATGAGCATTTCGGTCAGCTTACGTTTGATCGTCTTCTCTGGAGTCAGGAAGAAGCCGCGGGCCAGCTGCATGGTGAGCGTGGATCCGCCTTGCTCGTGACGCTGTCGTGTGAAGTCAATCCATGCGGCCTCGGCGAAGCGGAGAAAATTGACGCCATTATGCTGGAAAAAACGCCGGTCTTCGATTGCTAATACCGCATCGACGAGATTTTTGGGCATCTCGTTGTAATGCACCACTTCGCGTTTGGCACGTTGATCACCCTCAAACAATGACGTGATCATCTCCGGCTCTAATTCATACGCTTCAAGTTGGCTCCCGCCGTTGCCGGTAATGCTGGCGACTTCTCCATCACGTACCCGAATGGTGGCGGGTTCAGGGCTGTGATAGGAATTCGGTCCAGGCTCGATCTGTATGCTGCCCGCAGTCAGGTGATAGCTGCCCATCGACGACTGCCCGCTCTTTTCTGCATATCCCGCGTGGCGCAGGGCAGCGGCAATTTCCTTCACGTCGGCTTTCTCGCCGACGCCGACCGAAACTGGCCGGGCATAGATCTTGGCGGAATTGGCGAAGACCGAACCCTGAAAGCGATGGGCGATGATGCGTTCGTATTTGACGTAGTAATACGAGAAAAAAACCGCGAAGACTACCGCAAAAATGAGAAAGGCTCCCAGCGCAAAACGCAGCACTGGATCACGGCCCGGCTTACCCGACCGGCTTCTTCGACGCGGAATTCTGATTTTTATGGCCACGTTTTGGCGCAGTCACCCCTGGGTTCAAACTGAATCATGTCACTGCTGGTGAGATGCGCGGCGCGAGCAATCATTACCAGAGCATGCCCGGCCGTGGGCCGGATTATTTCTCATTCTAATAGATTTCGAGTTTAAATCGATCACAACGGTGGGCGAACGTACCTCTAGAGTACGCCCCGGTTTTCCGTGGACGCGTCGAAGTGAAGGTCCAGGGGATATCCCGGAAGGTCAACGTGGACTACGTATGGGGCACGAATGATGATGAGCCCGCTGCCTTGCATGCCCTGGCGCTGGACGTGTATCTGTTCTTCTGTGATCGGGATATCGAGGTCCTGCGCCTTGCGAAAAACCGCGGTGCGAATATCGCTTTCGTTCTTGCTGGTATAGGTGTCCAGGGTGGCTTCGTTCCTGACCTCGTCTTGGAATTGGTAATTCTCAAAAAATGGAGGAATGATCTTCGCGCCCATGTAAACTGCGCCGGCGATCAGGAACAAACCAAAAAACATTTTTATGGTGCTCATCTGCCCGCTCCGCAGGAGCAAGCACATTGGCACTACTTGTGCGCTGGCTCCAGAACTTCCTGAAAATACTCAACTATGCCCGCGATGCTAACATCCTGGGATTGGCGGGTCGAGCGTTGAACGACTTCCACCCTATCTTCGGTAACCTTTTTGCCCACATTGACCCGAAAGGGTATGCCCACTAGGTCAGCATCCTTGAACTTGACCCCTGGCCTTTCGTCCCTGTCGTCTAGTAACACGTCGAATCCGGCAGATTCCAGGCGCTTAGCAATGCTTTCTGCGGTGGTTTTGAGCTTCTCGTCGGAGACATTCGTCGGGGTAACTACGATGTCGAAAGGTGCAATCGACCGGGGCAGCCAGAAGCCGTTGTCGTCATTACTCTGTTCAATGGCAGCCGTCAAAATGCGCTCGATTCCTATCCCGTAGCAGCCCATAATCGGCATGACTTCCTTGCCATTCTTATCGAGCACCCGCGTGCCCATGGATTCGGAGTATTTGTAGCCCAGCTTGAAAATGTGGCCGATCTCTACCGCGGTATCCATGCGAAGCGGCGAACCGCAATTCGGACAAAGGTCGCCAGTCGCGACTGCCCGCAGATCAACATAGGCCGTCGGTTGAAAATTCTTGCCGGGCGTGATGTTTTTGACGTGGTAGTCCTGCTTGTTGGCGCCGGCGATTAGATTTGTGCGGCCTTCGAGAGCTTTATCGACGAGCAAAATCGGGCCTTTATTGTCAGCAAGATTTTTAGCCCATGCAATTCCCAGCGGCCCAAGAAATCCAGGAGGGGATCCAAAAAGCCGCTGGATTTCCTGTTCTTCCATTGGCCGGGTCTGTTTGCCAGACAATGCGGTGGAAAGCTTTGCCTCATTCAGTTGATGGTCGCCACGCATGAGCACAACCACCGGCTGCGGCGCACTCTGATTTTGGGCGGCAAGGGCGTCCCCGTCCGTGCTCGAATCAATCATCAAAGCCAGAGTTTTGATCTTGTTCTTTGGCGAAACTCCTAAAAACTTCGCGACTTCTTCAATTGTCTTTTGTCCTGGTGTGTGCACTTCCAGAGGTTTGCCATCACCCTCTGGCCAAAGATCAGTGATAGGCTCAAGCTTCGAGGTCGCCTTCTCCAGATTGGCCGCGTACTTGCAATTTGCGCAGCTCACCACCTGGTCCTCTCCCGCTGGCGTGTACACCATAAATTCTTCCGATTGCGATCCACCCATCGCGCCCGAGTGCGCATCGATAATCAAATAATTCAGCCCGCAACGGTCAAAGATTCGCTGATAAGTCGCGCGATGTTTCTGATAAGAAACATCCAGTCCGGCCTCGTCAATATCGAAGGAATAAGAATCCTTCATCAGGAATTGCCGCACTCGCAGCAGCCCCGCCTTTGGCCGAGGCTCATCGCGAAATTTTGTCTGTATCTGATACCAGATTTGCGGAAGCTGCTTGTAACTGCGCAACTCTTTTCGCGCGATCTCGGTCATGTTCTCTTCGTGAGTCATAGCCAGGCATAGCTCGGCGCCCTTGCGGTCTTTAAGTCGAAAAAGATTGTCGCCCATCACCGACCAGCGTCCGCTTACCTCCCACAACTCGCGCGGATGCAATGCCGGCAAGTAAAACTCCTGCCCGATACGGTCCATCTCCTCGCGCACGATGGCGCTGATCTTGTTAAACGATCTCTGCCCGAGAAACAAATACGAGTAGATTCCCGCCGCTAATTGCCGAATGTATCCAGCGCGAACCAGGAATTTGTGGCTGGCGACCTCGGCATCCGCCGGGGCCTCGCGTAGTGTGGGTATAAAAAGCTGTGACCAGCGATGCATAGGTACGAGTCCTTGATGAAAGGGAATTGGATATTCTACAAGGATTCCTAGGGCTTATGGGGCACGGGCGTCCTCGCCCGTGCTCGGTTACGCTCTCCGTATCCTCACCAGCCCCACTCCGGCCCCGATCAGCAAGGATCCTGCAATTCGATTCGTCAGCTTTTCGAATCGCGGACTGCGTGCCGTACTCAGTGCCCGCCCTGCAAGCTGTGCATAGACAAATAGAATTACGAACTCCACCAGGATTGAACTAATCCCCAGCACCAAAATCTGAAACGCGACATTATGACGAGCGTCAATGAACTGCGGCAGAATTGCCGTGAAGAATAAAATTGCTTTGGGATTCGCCGCTTGCAGAAAAAAACCATCGCGAAGAATGCGTGGGCCGCTGCGAAGATCAGCACTCGATTCCGGCAACGCTACGACCGAAGTCTTTGCGAAAAAACTGCGCAAACCTAAATACACCAGATAACCTGCACCCAGCCACTTGATCAAAAAGAATAGCCTGTAAGACGCGACGATCACCGCCCCCAAGCTGGTTGCCGAGAGCGTGAAGTAAAGTGCGTTCGCGCTCAAAATTCCCCAGCTTGCCCAGACCGATTTCCCCGACCCTCGCCGGATCGCCTGCGATAAAACGTAAAGCACCGCCGGCCCCGGAGTCAGGCTCAGCACGGCTTCCGTCATCACGAACAGCAACCAGATTTGCCAGGTCATAAAACCGTCGTGAGTCGCGCGTCGTGCGTCGTGAGGTCAATTTCCATTACGACACTGCGCTGATTGCAATCTGAAACTACGCTCTTCCCAGTGCTCATTCCTTACTTCTGACTTCTGACTTCTGCCTTCTTACTTCTGCCTTTTCGCTCTCAAACCATCTCCGTTCCCCACAAGTCATGCAGATGAACGATGCCCTCGAGCTTCATGCCCTCGCTCACCACGACCAGCGAGGTGATTTTGCGCTCTTCCATAATTGCCAATGCCGTGGCCGCGAACTCTTCACCTGACACCGTCTTCGGATCACGAGTCATGCACTCCTCGGCGCACATGTCCAATACATCTTTGCCTTTCAGTTCGAGCAATCGACGCAAATCTCCATCGCTGATGATTCCTACCAAGCGTTGATCTTCGACCACTGCGGTGACTCCAAGTTTCTTTCGTGACATTTCGTAGATGACATCCGGCATCTTGGTTTTCGGCGAAACCCGCGGCACTGCTTCGCCTTTGTGCATCAGTGTCTCCACTCGTGCCAGCCGCTTTCCCAACTTCCCGCCAGGATGCAATCGCGCAAAATCTTCTTCCTTGAATCCTTTCTTCTCAGCCACCGCGACCGCCAAAGCGTCGCCGAGCGCGAGCATGGCGGTCGTTGAGGCCGTCGGCGCGAGTCCCATGGTGCATCCTTCTTCAGCGACCGCGCAGCTTAGAAACACTTCTGCCGAGCCAGCTAATGTAGATTGCCTGGCACCAACCTTTTTTCGCGAATCAGGCTCGATGCCATCGCATGTAACCGCAATCAACGGCAGCCGCAGTCGCTTTATCGTCGCCAGCAGTTGCAGGATTTCATCCGTCTCGCCGCTGGCGGAAAGCGCAACGACCACGTCTCCATGCGCCAGCATTCCGAGATCGCCATGCAGCGCTTCCACCGGATGCATGAACAATGCCGGCGTTCCGGTCGAACTTAGTGTGGCGGCCACTTTGCGCGCGATCAGCCCACTCTTACCCATTCCGGTCACCACAACACGCCCAGGACAGCAGTACAACAGCTCCACTCCGCGATTGAAAGCGTCCGCCATAGGCCCGGCAATCCGGTCGGCCAGATCAGACAAAGCTTGCGCTTCAATGCGCACAACATTTTCGCCAATATGATTCATGATCAGAGCGGGGAAGAAAGGATGTTAGCAAAAAGCAGTGGTCAGTGGTCAGTGACTAGTTGTCAGGGATTCATAGTGTCGGCGATTGATTGCTAGGGTGGGCGCGGCCCCGCCTGTGCTTACTTCATCCACTAACCGCTAACCACTAGCCACTGCCTGCTCTACCAAACCCGGCACGCGTCCTGGCTGACCATCGGATCTCCGGCTTTGCAGCTGAATGCATGCTCGAAATCAGCCGAGTTCTGAACCACGCCATCAACTCTCCACTTTCCCGGCGAATGCGGATTGGTGGTGACCATCGCGCGCACCAGCTCGGGGCGCCGCAGTTCGCACCAGATGCGTGCGTAACCAAGATAAAACCGCTGCTCGGGAGTGTAGCCATCAATGGTTTGCGCGGCCTTGCCGGTCTTGTTGTCCGCCATGTAATGATGCAGCGCCGCCAGCGCTATGCGTGCGCCACCATTGTCTGCTGTGTTTTCGCCCAGCGTGAGCCGGCCATTCAGTTTGAGGTCGTCGATTGCAGTAAACCCGCTGTACTCGTTAGCCACGCAGCTGGCGCGTTCTTCAAATTTCTTTCCATCTTCTGGCGTCCACCAGTCGCGCAAATTTCCTTGCGGATCATACTTACGCCCCTGATCGTCGAAGCCGTGCGTGAGTTCGTGACCGATGACAACTCCGATGCTGCCAAAATTCGTTGCGTCATCGGCCTCTCTGTCGAAAAACGGCGGCTGTAGGATTCCGGCCGGAAACACAATTTCGTTGCGCGACGGCGAATAGTACGCGTTCACCGTTGGCGGGGTCATGCCCCATTCGTTAGGGTCAACCGGTTTGTTGATCTTATTGACATCGCGTTTGGCCTCGAATTCGTTAGCCCGCAGGAAATTCCCCAATAGATCGCCACGCACGATTTCGACCGAGCTGTAATTTCGCCACACATCGGGATATCCGATTTTGTTGTGGATTGCGCTCAACTTTACCTGCGCCTGTTTCTTGGTCTCATCCGACATCCAGGAGAGGTCCTGAATGTCTTCCGACAACGATTTCTCCAGCGCATCGACCATCTTCAACATGCGCTGTTTGCCTTCCGCTCCAAATGTTTGCTCTACATAGCGCTGGCCAAGCGCCTCGCCTAATTCGTCGTCCACTGCGGCCACACAACGTTTCCAACGCGGCTTAATTTCAGACTGACCGGTCAGCGCCTGCTCCATTTTGAAGTTTGCGTCCACGAATGGCTTCGAAAGCCAGGGCGCGGTCCCGTCCATCAGATGCCAGGTCACGTACGTCTTCCATGCATCCAGCGGTTCCGATTCAAGCAACTGATTCACCTGTTTGAAAAATTCGGGATTGCTTACATTCAATTCAGAGATCTTCGGCGCGTTCACGTCGGCGAAAAATCTTGGCAGCTCAAAATTAGCTGCCAACTGCGAAGCCTCTTCGCTACTCATTTTGTGGTCGCGGGTTTTCGGATCGCGTCGTGTCGTGCGGTCCATTGCGGCCTTGGCCAACGCGGTTTCAATGCGCAGCACGGTTTTGGCAGATTCCGCAGCTTGTTCCGGCGTCTGCCCGGCCAGCGTGAACAGTTGCGTGACGTACTCCGTGTATTGCCCGCGTATTTTGGTCATATGGGCATCGTCTTTCAAGTAATAATCGCGATCTGGAAGCGTTAGCCCGCCCTGGTCAATGTAGGCGATGACCATATTGGCGTCGTGCAAATCGGGCTGGCTGTAAAAATTAAAGAGTGGATTCGGTCCGATCATATGCACCCGCGCTATCGCGTCGATGAGAGCTTGTTTATCCTTTATGCCGGCAATGCGGTCAAGTTCAGGCTTCAGCGGCTCCAGACCTTTGGCATCCACCGCTTTCTCGTCCATGCACGATTCGTAGTAGTCGCCGATCTTCTGGTCGATGGAATCGCGCTCAGGATTATTCGCCGCAGCTTTCTCCAGAATCCCCCGCATGATCGTCTCATTGCGCTCAGCTAGTTCGGGGAATGTGCCCCATGAAGACTGGTCGGGCGGGATCTTCGCCGTCTTAAGCCAGTTGCCGCATGAGTATTGATAAAAATCAGCGCACGGATTCGCAGTTTTATCCACCGCGCTGAAGCGCCCGGTGGATTCCGATTGCGAGCTGTTTGATTGGGCAAACGCGAGGGTTGAAGCGATTAAAAGCGAGAAGATCAGAATTAAATATCGGCGCACGGTTGACCTCATCTGAGACTTGGCGAACTGGCGATTTTAGGCCCAGTAGCGTTGGACGGGCAAGGGCAGGGAAGGTTAGGTGGCGCGCTACTTTGAATCATCTCGTTTGTTTCGCGATTACAGATCGAACAGGAAATCCACGAAGGGCTGGAACTTTTTATTGAGCGCGCGCGCATGCCAGACTTCGATTATAGACATATAAGCCAGCTACGATGGCTAAGGCAATCCAAATAAACCAATTCATCATTTACACTTCTCTCTGATAGTCACTGGCTTCCCGGGCTTCTTTCCCCAATATATTGCTCGACAACTTTCTTCCACGTGCCCTGAGCCTTCAGGATGAACTCAATCACATCCCGCAGCGCGCCGTCCCCGCCGCCGTGTTTCGTGACGTAATGCGCGTCCCGTTTGACTTCATCACGCGCATTGGCCACGGCAACTGCCAATCCGCAATTCCACATCACCGGCAAATCGATGACGTCATCGCCCACGTAGCAAGCCTCGGACGCGGTCATTTTCTCCTGCTTCAAAATCTCTCTGAACACGCCGAGCTTGTCATTGATCCCCTGATGAACATGATCGAGCTTTAAATCGCGAGCGCGCAACGCGACCGTCTCAGAAATTCTTTTTGTGATCAGGCCAGTCTTCATTCCGCCCAGTCGCGCCAGCGAAATTCCCGCGCCATCATGAGCGTGAAAGCCCTTGGCTTCAACAAAATTCGTGCTGTGCAGACCGAAGCCGCCCTGGCCTCCGTGTTTTGCCGCTTGCTCTTGAGTACTCTGTTGAGCTCCGGCGGGAGCAGGGAAGAAAAATAGTTTGCCGTCGGTCAAAACTCCGTCCACATCGAAAAGCAGCAGCTTAATTTTTTTGGCGCGCGCCTTGCTGTCTGGCATGACGCGGATTTTAGCAGAGCCATGAACTACTCCGGTTTGTGCGCCTGATTTAAAATGAGCACTGGCCGGGATGGCGGAATTGGCAGACGCGCTGGACTTAGGATCCAGTGCCGTAAAAGGCGTGCAGGTTCAAGTCCTGTTCCCGGCACCAACGTTTTGCGTTATGTAGCGATCCCATCCTCGCGTCTCCGCATCCAAATACTAAATCTCATCTTCAACCCAGGAGGAGCAATGATTGAACGGAATCTTACTTTGCCGGAAATGATTCTTTGGACGGGTACGCGTGTGGCGCTTGGGGTCGGCATAGGTATGTTGGTCTCAAGAGGTCTCAGCAAGGACGCGATGAAGGTGGCCGGATTAGCTCTCGCGGTCGTAGGCGGATTTACGACGATTCCACTCGCGATGTCGATCGCCGAGAAGAAAAATCTCACCCGGTCCGAAATTCGATCGGTCGCTTAATTTCACACTTATTTTAAGGAATTCACGGGAAATGAGTCCCCCGCAGAGAACGCCTCAATAGCGGTGCTTTGCCCTTTTCGCGGCCTTGCGTTGCGCCTTGCGTAGTTTCTTATTCGCTTTGCGCTGGCGCTTGGCCGCTCTTTTCTGGTCCTTCCGGGCGGCTTTCTGCGCTTCTTGCGCACTATTCGGGCCGCGGTAGATTTGCGCTTGACTTGGAACGAACCAGGTAAGACTCAGGACAACCAGCGTGAAAGCCGGAATTCGTTTTATCACGTCTCTAAGCTCCCAAAGCTGCAGGCCTGCTTGCGCCTCTTCTGTGAAGTGTATTCCACAATGTACTCACTACTGCCTGCATCCCGATTCGGGGAAGCTTTTTATACACTCGCTGGCGCAAATCGGAATACTCCTGCGAGCCTGAAAATAAGTCGCGCATGATCTCGCGAAAGCTCGCGCTGCTTAGCGTCAATTGGATCATTCTTTCGAGTACGTGTCCGCCCATCCATTCGTCGCTATAGAAGCGGTTCGCAATTCGTGCCGCATGCTCGAGCTCAGGAAGAAAATCAGCTTTCACCAGTGCAGAGTACTTTTCCGGCGCACCAGCTTGTACCGCGTCGCTCAACAATTCCGCCGAGCGCAAAGCGTAGTAGAGTCCTTCGCCGGTGATTGCATCCACGAATCCTGCCGCATCGCCGATCATGGCCCAGCCGTCTCCAGCAAATGAACTGTTGCGCAAAGTATCCGGAGTGAGAGACGGGATAATGTGCGCATAAAAACGTGCTCCATTCAACCTAAGGCCAAACTCCGGCAGCGAACCTTCGAGGATTCGTCGAAGTTCCGCTGTGCTTTTCCCCTGCATGCGCCCGCAAATTCCTGCCGAAAAATGATCGGCTCGAGGGAAAATCCAGATGTATCCGTGAAGGTGTTTCAGGAATTTAATTTGTGCCGTCTGGCGATTTCCGGGTATGTAGTACCCCGCGGCGACCATAAAGTTTTCTGGCCCGAGCGCGGCAGTGAATCGAGTGCGCAACGAATTCCGCGCGCCGGCAGCTAGCACCACAAAATCCGCAGAGTAACTACCGTCAATGGTGCGAATCGTCCATCCGCTGCCGCTCCCGTCAATCTGGAGAACGCGCTCATGACGTAGAGTCGCCCCGGCGTCGCGCGCACGATCAAGCAGCAACCCGTTCAATGCCATTCGGGAGAAGATGGCGATCTGGCGGTCCAGAGCGAACTGCACGCGGCGTCCTGATGGCGCGATCAGCTCACAATCGCTCACCCAGTTACGTTCCACTGGCGAGTCGCGTAGAAAAGGCCAATGCGCCAGGGCCTTGTCTGTGAGTCCTCCGCCGCATGGTTTTTCCCATGCCAGTTTTTCGTCGAATAGGAGAACTTGACGGCCGCCCCCGGCAAGTTGTGCGGCGGCCAATGCTCCCGCTGGCCCGCCCCCGATTATCCCTATACGCTGAAAAACTGGCATGAGATCAAACACATCTGCTGCGTTTTGTGTCTGATGCTACCGGAGCGACTCGGAACACACAACCGCCTTAACGTTCGTTCCCTTGCTGCCTGGCGCAGCGCTACTGCGCTGCCTGTTCCAGGATTCTCTGATAAAGCGCAACCCCGGCAATGGTCAGGATCAGCACCGCCGAGGCTGTGCCAAGGACCTTTACGAACGGGGCGAGTCTATGCACCCGGTTCATAATTTCCACTTGTTCCCGTGCCATGTGGGATTCGGACTCACCTAGAAAA
>DATNAF010000425.1:0-26859 GCA_035572845.1 Terriglobales bacterium | reverse complement strand
GTGATCTGGCACGGACGTAAGCTTTGCTTTGCGCGCTCTCCAAAATGCGCCGATTGTCTGCTCGAGAATATTTGCCATGCGGAAGATAAGACCTGGAGCACGGTGGAGAAGCACAAAGGGGCAAAAGCGTAAGTATGAACGAAAGCGTTGTGGCATAACGTGACCGCCTATTTGCTTGAAATTCTGTCGAAATTCAGGGGCTCGCTGTCCAGAGAAAAAGCTTTTAACCGCAGAGAACGCCGAGAAAAGCCGGAGATCGCAGAGAACCCCAACCCAATTGTGGCATAACTTGGCGGCTATTTGTTTGAATCCGTCGAAATTCAGGGGCTTGCTGTCCAGAGCAAAAGCTTTTAACCGCAGAGAACGCCGAGAAAAGCCGGAGACCGCAGAGAACCCCAGCCCAACTGACACGAACGATCGCGTGACTGCATTCTCTGCGATCTCTGCGTTGCCTCTGCGAACTCTGCGGTTAAAGGCTTTTTTGTCGCCGGATCTAGGTCGGCACCTTCAAAATCATGTAGCCGCCGAGCAGCGCAAAAATAATATCTGGCGACCACGCCGCCAACGTAGGGGGAAGTTGGCTGATGTTCCCCATAGCCTCGAACAATCCTGAGATGATCGTATAAACCACGGCAATACCAATAGCAGTGGCTACGCCCGCCATGGTCCCGCGACGTCCTGCAGAGAGCGCAAATGGAATCGCTAAAACGCCCATCACAAAGGTGATGATCGGAAATGCGATCTTCTTCTGCAATTGCACTTTCAGCTTCACCACTTCAAACCCACTCTGCTGCAGTTCGTGGATGTAACGGCTGAGTTGCTCGTAGTTCATCTCCAGCGACTGCTTCACTTCCTTTTTGAAATAGGGTGGCGGCTCCGAGAGTACCGCGAATGTCGAGACGTCATACTCGTGATAATCCTGGATAGCAGAGCCGTGGAAAGCCCTTTCCCAGCCCTGTTCGCAGACCCATCGGTTCAAGTTGTCTGCCCAGCGCGCTCGTCCGGCGTAGATTCGGCGCACTAATTGAAACGTATTCGGATTGAACTGAAATACCGACAGATTTCCAAATTGGTTCTTGTCTGAGTCGAAGAACTGATAGTAGTAAATCGTCGAATGCTGGCCAAAGATCCACCTGCGAGACGGGTTCAAGTAGGTCTGAGGAGGCTTTCCTTTAATCTGATTCAGCAGCGCGTCCTGGCGCTTGTTGGCGTGGGGTAAATAAAACTGGTCGGCAATAAATAATCCACCCGCGACCAGCGCGCCAGCCAACAACACCGGAACAATAATCCGATATATGCTCATGCCGGTCGCTTTCAGTGCGGTGAGTTCGTTGTAGCGCTGCATCAGGCCGAGAGTAATCAGCACCGTCAGCAGCACGCCATATTGCGCAACGTTGTAAAGAAAATACGGAGTGACGTTGAGCAGGTACTCGCCTACAGTCCACGGAGAAATCTGATTGCGAAGAATGTCACCGAGCAATTCGAAAACGGTGAAGATGAGCGATAACCCCACCAGCGCGCCGACGATCATCGCGAAATTGAAAACAAAATCGCGAAGCAGATAGTCGTCAATCAGCATGGGGAAGCTGGCGCTGAATACGCGTTTGCGAGTAGCTGCGCGTTCAAAAGCGTTCTCTGAAGCGGTAGTCGGCAACAGCAATGTCCCGCCGCGGAAGCTTGTCTTCAGCGAAGTCCAACTTCCTTTCAGAAAAGCAATTTCAAATGGACGGCGTTCGGACCGCCACAGCAGTAATGCGCCGCCGATTAAAAAAACAATGTCTGCCAGCCAGACGCCCGCCCAAGGGGGAGCTTTGCCTTGCCTCGCCAATGAAACTCCGAACAGAGATACAAAGTAGTAAGCGAAGACGAGAACAATGGTCAGAACGAAACCGGCAGACTTGCCACCTTTTTTTGCCGAAAGCCCAAGCGGAAATCCAACCAGAGCAAGCACGATGCAAGCCGCGGGCAAAGCGAAACGCCGGTGGAACTCAATCCAGTACCAGCGGGCGGTCAGAGGCATTTTGCTGCTGCGCGCTAGTTTCGGTAACTGGAAGGTCGGAATCTCTGAAATCGCGGCCGGCGGCTGATCTTTTGCCGCTGCTGATGATTCTGGTAGAGAGATCGGAAGATCAGTCACTTTGAAGGTCGAGATCTGATATCTGTCGGGCGTCGTCGGATCGGTCTCGTGCGAAGAACCGTTAATCAAGTGAAGATGCAGCGTGTTCTTTCCTTCACTGACCAGAATCCCTTCTTCCGCCAGCGTGATCTTGGGCGCGGATGGATTGCTTGTGTCGGCAAGAAAAACGCCCTTCCAGATGGCTGCGCCCTGGGCGCTCTTCACATCGTGGACATACAGCACCATTTTCGGAAAGCCTTCGTAGAACACGCGCGGTTGTACTTCGAAAGAAACCTGTGAACCCTTCAGTTTTTCCTGCAGATGATTGAGCCTCTGTTGCGACCGGGGCGCAAGATAAAGGCTGTTTCCCAATGCAAGCAGCCATGCAGCGAGAAAGAAGATGGAAAGGATGCGCAGGAAGCTTCCAATGCCCATGCCGCTTGCCTTCATGGCGGTGATCTCGCTGTCTGCAGCGAGGCGGCTGAGGCCGATCAAAATTCCAATCAGCACTCCGGCGGGAATGGTAATCGTTAGGGCCTCAGGAATGATGAGCAAAAATAATTCGATTGCGCTGGGCAGCGGCGCACTGTTGCGCACGACCAGTTCAAGGATCTGCCCTAACTCTTTCGTGTAGATCACGAAAGTGAAGATCGCTGCCCCGATCAGCGCGTGTGACGTGACTTCACCGAGAATGTAGCGGGTGAGAATGCGCATCTGGCTTTAAACGGAGTCTAGCATGTAAGCGCCATGAATCGGGGTGAGTAGAGGTTACTCGCGTCAGTATCCACTGCGCTTGTCGACGAGCCCCAGTAGCGGCTGGCCGGACAAATATCTACGCAAATTGTCCGAGAACAAGACGTAGTGGCGCTCCCACATTTTTTCACTGATGCCGGCGGTATGAGGCGTAATTAGGAGATCTTCCAGGTCCCAAAGTGGTGATTCCGGCGGCAGCGGTTCTTGATCAAATACATCGAGGGCGGCGCCGCCAATTTTGTGTTGGCGCAGAACTTCGACGAGCGCAGCTTCGTCAATAAGTGGTCCACGCCCGACGTTCAGCAGAAATGCGTCGGGCTTCATGGCCGCCAGTTGCGGAGCGCCGATCATACCTTTCGTTTCGGGAGTAACCGGGGTAGACAAAACGACGTAGTCAGACTGAGTCAATAGTTCTTGCAATTTCGACGTAGGCAGAACTTCGTCAACATATTGCGGCTTTTCTTTCTCAGGGTGCTCGCGCACCGCGATCACACGCATGCCCAATGCGGATCCATGTTTGGCAACGTTGCGGCCGATGCTGCCTAATCCGACTAATCCCAGGGTCGCGCCTGCTAGCTCCCGTGAATGCGAGCGCCCGCTCGAAAATGCATCCTGTCCCCACACATGTTTCTGTTGAAAACGTACGGCAGCGGGTATTCGCTTTGCCAACGCAAACATCATCGCGATCACCTGCTCGGCGACGACCGGTCCATGAACGTCGCGCGCGTTGGTGATGATTACGTCGCTGTTCACCAGCTCGGGAAACATAAGCTGATGCACTGCGGCCGCCTGCGAATGGATCCAGCGCAGTTTGCGTGCCGCGACAAATTGCTCCGGTCGAATTGATATGCCAAACAGGATTTCGACGTCCGCTATATGCTGCTCAACATTTTCGTAGGAGTTCAGCTGATCCACTTCGAGGTCCGGGAACTCTCTGCGCAACCGCTCCGCAAACCATGGCGGCGCAATCCACAGCGCAAGGCGATGATAGGTGAGGATAAGCAGCTTGCATTTGGGTTGTGAGTTCATCGAGCGATTTCGAAGTTCACAATTTTTTGATTCGCAGGTCCGAGCCGGTCATCTGTTTCGGCTCAGGAACGTTGAGCATACCTAACATCGTAGGCGAGATGTCCCGCAGCGAGCCGTTAGGTTTCAGCGTGAACTGCTTCGAATTCTCGGCTACTACGATGAATGGCACGGGGTTGGTCGTATGGTAAGTGTGTGGTCCGCCGCTTACCGGGTCGACCATCATTTCGGCATTGCCGTGGTCGGCAGTAATCAGCACTGCGCCACCCTTGGCGCGGACGGCTAATTCGATGCGGCCGAGGCAGGCGTCGACAGTTTCTACCGCTTTGATTGTCGGCTCGAGCTTACCGGAGTGGCCTACCATGTCGGCATTGGCGAAGTTGACGACGATGACGTCGAAGCTGCCATCTTCAACCGCTTTGACGACGGTATCGGCGATTCCGGCGGCGCTCATCTCAGGCTTCAAATCGTAGGTGGCAACTTTCTGCGAAGGAACTACCGTCCGCTCTTCTCCGGGGAACGGCTGTTCGACTCCGCCATTGAAAAAATATGTGACGTGTGCGTACTTCTCAGTCTCAGCGACGCGCAGATTACGCATCTTTGCCTGACCCATGATGTTGGCAAGAATATTGTCCAATGACTCCGGCGGGATGACTACCGGCAGACTGAATTTCTTGTCATATTGCGTCATGCAGACGTAATGCAAGTTCTTCGGACCGCGGTCGCGGGGAATGGTTGCATCCAGATCCTCAGCTCCTGGAAGGTCGCGCCCGGCTTGCTCGTTCAGGCCGCTGTTGCGAGTGAGAGCGCGGGTGATCTGGCGTACTCGATCAGCACGAAAGTTAAAACAGATGCAGGAGTCTTCATCGTGAATGGTGGTTGTGGCGCGGGCGCCCCCGCCCGCGTTCTTGTCCGCACAAACGAAGGGAACTATGAACTCATCCGTCACGCCTTTGTTGTAAGACTCTTTCACACCCTGGACGGGGTCGGCATACTTGCCGCCTTCGGCCTCGCCGAAAACCATCGCGTTATACGCCTTCGCGATGCGCTCCCACCGACGGTCACGGTCCATCGCATAGTAGCGGCCGCTGACGGTCGCAATCTTCCCCGTGTTGTACTCACGCATTGCCTTCTGCAGTTGATCGAGGTAGCCCGCGCCGTTGGTGGGCAGAGTGTCGCGCCCGTCCATGAAGGCGTGCACGAAAACGCGCTCGACCTGATTTTGCTTTGCCATCTTCAGCAAAGCGTGGAGATGAGTTTGATACGAGTGCACGCCGCCATCGGAGAGTAGGCCGAAGAGATGAAGTTGCCGCCCGCCGGTGCGCGCATTCTTCATCGCGCTCAGCAAAATGGGATGCTGAAAGAATTCCCCGTTCTGAATCATCAGCTCGATGCGGGTTGAGTCCATGTGGACTATGCGCCCGGCGCCAATATTCAAGTGCCCGACTTCGCTATTTCCCATCTGTCCTTCGGGCAATCCAACGAAAGGGCCGCTGGTCTGAATCAGCGTGTTGGGATATTCGCGCAGCAAGCGGTCATATACCGGCTTGCGGGCAAGCGCGATCGCATTGGCTTTGGTTTCGGCGCGGTATCCCCAGCCGTCGAGAATGATGAGGATGAGTGGTTTGGGACTGGACATAATGCGGCTCTTAGCTGTTAGCTCCTAGCTTTTAGCTCTTAAACACAAATTCTTGGCCACGGATCGGCGCGGATTATCACGAATTCTTGAGGGTCGACGATCATTTGTAAAACAGGTCTTCAATTTCTTTGGGCAGAGGATCGTTGAAATCGTCCGGAACGGTGAATTCGCCCCTCGCCGAGCCGAACCTGAACGCGTTAGGCAAAGCCTTCACTAGGGGGATGGTGGGAACGCTCTTCTTGTAAGCGAAATAACTCGTAACCGCATTTTCCACATTGGCCTTCAACTTCTCCATCGTTTTCGCGTTCGCGAATATGGGGTAGCCAACTGCCTGCGCCTCATAAGCGAGTTCGCTTGACTCCCAGACAGAAAAGACAATTTCATTTTCGACCATTACAAAATTATAACCGGCGATGTGTTAACTACGGCTTGATCTCTACACTTGTGCCTACTGCGACTCGGTCCCAAATCTCATCGATCTCAGGATCGGTCAATGCGATGCACCCATCTGTCCAGTCAATCGTTCGATGCAGTTTCCCGATCCACCCAAATCCGTTTTGGATCCCATGAATCTCTACGTCGCTCCCAGGATCGACACGAAGCGCTAGAGCTCGCTTCTGGTCTGCATCGTTGGGATAAGAAATGTGAAGGGCGTGGTAGAACCTACTGTTCGCCTTCTTCTCATCTATCACGTATTGCCCCTCGGGAGTTTTGTGATCGCCTTTGCGTGTCTTGGGCCCGACTGGGTTTCTTCCGAGTGCGACTTTGTATGTCCGTAAAATCCGGTCATTACTCATCAGTGTAAGCGTATGCGCCGATTTTACGATCAGGACCTTGTTCGCAAGTTCCGGATGGAAAGAAACTCGCTCGCGGCTGCATCCATTAAGAGATAGCAACGTTGAGAGTGCCAGGACAGAAAAGACAGTTTGACGCATTAGCCTTTGTAGTTCAGCGCCTTCAATCCCAAAAACCTCGCCCCGTCTCCAAGCTCTTCCTCGATCCTCAGCAGCTGGTTGTATTTTGCTACGCGGTCCGTTCGTGACGCCGACCCGGTTTTGATCTGTCCTGCGCCGGTCGCGACCGCGAGGTCGGCGATGAACGTGTCTTCGGTTTCGCCGGAGCGGTGAGAGATGATTGAGGTGTATCCGTTGCGGCGGGCGAGGTCGATGGCATCTAGGGTTTCGCTTACCGTGCCGATCTGATTCACTTTAATGAGAATGCTGTTTGCGACGTGCTTGTCGATGCCCTCCTGCAGAAACTCGACATTGGTGACGAAAAGGTCGTCGCCTACGAGTTGAATCTTGTCGCCCAGTTCTTTGGTCAGGTTCGCCCAGCCATCCCAGTCGTTTTCGGCGAGGCCATCTTCGAGCGAAACGATTGGGTAATCATTCGCCCATTTCGCCCAGAAGCGCACCATGTCATCGGAACTCTTGGATGACTTGTCAGATTTTTTGAAGACGTACTTGCCGTCCTGAAAAAATTCGCTGGCTGCGGGATCGAGCGCAATGGCAATTTCTTCGCCGGGCTTGTATCCAGCTTGCTGGATGGCTTCGAGCACGACTTCAATTCCTTCAACGTTTGACTTGACTGACGGAGCGAATCCGCCTTCGTCGCCGACCGCAGTGTTGTAACCGCGTTTCTTTAGCACGCCCTTCAGCGTATGAAAAACTTCAACTCCCCAGCGCAACGCTTCTGAAAAAGATTCAGCGCCGACGGGCATGACCATGAATTCCTGAAAGTCAACGTTGTTGTCTGCGTGCGCGCCGCCGTTGAGAATATTCATCATCGGCGTCGGCAGGGTATTTGCGCCGGCTCCGCCGAGGTAGCGGTAGAGCGGCAACTTAAAGGAAATCGCCGCGGCCCGAGCGGCTGCCATCGACACCGACAGAATCGCATTCGCGCCTAGCCTGCCCTTATTCTCGGTGCCATCCAGTTCAATCATCTTCTGATCGAGTGCGCGCTGGTCCGCGGCATCGAATCCGCCCAGGGCGTCGGCGATTTCGCCATTCACATTTTCAACCGCTTTCAGCACGCTCTTGCCAAGGTAGTTCTGCTTGTCATCGTCGCGAAGTTCGACCGCTTCGTGCTCGCCGGTGGACGCACCGCTAGGCACAATGGCCCGTCCGATTGAACCATCATCCAGCCAGACTTCCGCTTCAACTGTAGGATTGCCGCGCGAATCGAGCACTTGCCGTCCGCGAATCTGTGCGATATTGCTCATTGATTTTTGCCGTTCCTTCTCAGAGGATTTTGAGTCATCGTCTATGAGTACGCTGCCGGGGTGGGCTGATGAAAATGTGAGACGCCTCCCCGTCAGGTAACCCACGCCTGAATAAGTTTTTGCCATGGTGGAATGGGAAACCTGCGATTATAAATGATTGCGGCGAGAGCACTGTGGTCACAACAGAGAGCCCGATGAAACGTCAGACCGAAACACTCAGCGTTGGTTCACCCGCACCCGCATTCACACTGCCGTCGGCGAATAGTGAGGCAAAGTTCTCGCTTTTCGATCTAATTTCGCGCGGCGCAGCCATCGTCGAATTTCTTCGTGGGACCTGGTGACCCAACTGCCGCAAGCGCATGGCTCAGTTTGAGCCGCACAAAGAAGAGATCAGCACACTCGGAGCGAGCCTTCTATATGTTGCCGCTGAGAAAAGGAAGGGTGTTTGGAAGCCTGTGAAGTATTTCAGCCAGCATCCCATTTCGTTCCCGTTCCTGCTGGATGAGGACCGCTCGGTCACGAAAGCCTACGGGCTTTATCATGCACTCGGGCATGATGCATTTCGTATCGCGCACCCTGCAACTCTGATCGTCGATCGCGGTGGAACCGTGCGATATATCTATCGTGGAGATGATCAGACCGACCGCGCGCCGATCAACGAAATATTCGCTGTGCTCCGCAAAATGCGTTAATGAGCCAGCGCGATCAGTTCGCTTTCCGGCAACAACTGCAGATCAATCCAGCCTTCAAGTGGTAGCGCATCCATGGGCAGGCGATTCTGCCAAATGCTGACTCGAAGCCGAATCTTTGTTGCTGCCGGGCTGGATGAATCCGAGTTTGACTCTGGTGGTTGCGCATACAGAACCGAGAGCGGGAGCTTGAACTCGAAGTTACGCGCCAGCGCGACATCCGCGCCTTCAGGGGAAACATGGTCCCCGTTATCGGAAATGTTCCAGCTTGCGATTCTTGAATCTCTCACTTGTAGGTTCAGGCGGAGCCCTCGCCGCGGGCGGCCGGACCGCTCGGCCCACGATTCAAGGTTCACGACGATTTCGCAATCATTTGCGGGAACTTCTCCGGCGAAATCGACGCGTCCGTACACATTGTGCTGATCGATTCCCGCATAAATCGAATCCAGCAGGAAAACTTTGCCGTGCATCGCGCCGGCACGCCTGTCTGTGGCATAGTGCGCGGCGCCCATCCACTCGAAATAGCGGACCATGTCTCCAGTAATGCGAGGGTGAATGTAATTAGTCTGCGGCAAGAATGACGGAGTAACCATTCCTCCCATGATCGGCTGGGCCAGATGGTCGGGCGGAGTTGCTCCCAAGGCCTGGTACACATTCGAAAGATGCTTGCGATATAACTCGTCAAATTCGCGATCGTTTGCCGAATGGTGCTCTGGGCCATACCACCAGTTCCAATCGCTGCCTTCTGCGATCAAAAGTTCCTCGACAGCCAACTTGCGCTGTTCTTCGGAAACGTGCTGTGAAGCCTGGCCGTAGAAATTTCGTGCGTGATACAGATAGTCCCACGATTTGTTGTCCTCGGGCGAGCCGATCCAGACGTTGAAGTTTGCATTGATCCATGAACCTGGAACCAGCGACCGAAGAATGTTTGGATTGCGCTCTCGCTCAATGGCTTCGGAAACTGTGACCGCCTCTATGGAATTGTCTTTTTGCAGAGCATCGTAAAAGCGTCGCAAAAATTCGCGGCCTGACCTCGGATAATATTCCCAGGCATTTTCCCCATCGAGAATGATTGCAATGGTCGCGTCGCGGCCAGCATTAAAAAGTGGTTGAGCGGAGTCCTTGATGTTTCGCATCAAGTGTGCGGCGGCTTCGGCCGGGGGCATCCCGGAATAAACAAATCCGATCAAGTCCGAGAGTGCATGATCGCGAAACAGCACGTTCATGCGGGTCGCGCCTTGTTCGTAGCGATGCACGTTGTAAAGTTTCTCTGAGGAGGCATCCGGCAGCCGTCCTTGACCGTCGCGGATGAAAGACATTCCTGTAGTGCGCGATAGGACGCCTTCGTCAGTAGCCATCCAGTTCACGCCTAGTTCGGCTGCTATGGCGACAGCTTCCTCAGAAACGCTTCCTTCTGATGGCCACACCCCTCGCGGACGCACGCCGAAAATCGTCTCGTGCAGATCGAGCCCGCGTTGCAGTTGTTCGCGAGCGTCTTCAGGATGGCGGAATCGATTTTGCGGAAGTGGCAAGCCGAGTGTCGAAGCGGCACCAGCATTGGTGTCGCAGATCAGCGGCAGAATGGGATGGTAGAAGGGCGAAGTGGAGATCTCGATCCGGCCTTGTTTTGCGGCGTCAGCATGCGCGGGTAAAACTTTTTTGATCAGGTCTCGCTGGCAGTCGATAACAAATTTCTGGTCCTCCAGCGAGAATCCACGGCCTTTGCGCACTAGTCCAGCGATATCCGGCTCCGCCAGAAAGAATTCGTCGAACCAGGCAATCTGGGAAAGCACTTGCAGGTCTGTAAAATCCTGGGCTTGAAAATATTTGTCCGCTTGCTCGGGAGATAAACCCGGCCCCTGAAAGCGTTCCCAGAGCTCGGCATATCGCGGATAGCGCCCGATCAGGTGTTCAGGATTTGCCTGGAAGAGATATTGCAAGGCAAAGCGGCGTTCGTCCGGTGCGAGATCGGACGCGGGACGGGCCGCTACGCGAAGAAAAGGATCCAAAGCCGTTCCTTCGGCATAGTCCTGGATTTGCGCGATGAGCGATGGAACAAGATTAAAAGTTTGATGTACTTGGGGAAACTCCTCCAGCAGTTTCACCATCCCGTAGTAGTCTTTCAGAGCGTGCAGGCGCACCCACGGCAGGCGGTACTCACCCGTGACCAAATCCTTGTAATAGGGCTGATGCTGGTGCCAGAGAACAACGACCCGAAGAACAGGCATCGACGGCGTGATTCCTAATTAGAATGAATATGCAGTCTAGCATGTGAGAACGTTCACCAGTCAGCGCACAATTTATGGCCACGAATAACCCCGTTCGTTACGACGTCACTCTTTTTTCGCCTGACGACCTTTACCTATTTAACGAGGGCCGAAACTATCGCGCTTACAACCAGCTGGGAGCGCACCTGGCTTCATTTAACGGCGAGCGCGGAACTTCGTTCAGCGTCTGGGCGCCGAATGCGCGCAAAGTTTCTGTGATCGGAAATTTCAATAATTGGAGTAATAGTTCCCATCCTTTGCAGTCGCGCGGCGCTTCCGGGATTTGGGAAGGATTCATTCCCGGGATCGACAAAGGGTCGCTCTATAAATTTCATATCGTTTCTCAGAATCATGAATTCATTACCGAGAAAGCCGACCCGTTTGGAACTTACCACGAAGAGCCGCCGCGTACTGCGTCAGTGGTCTGGGATTTGGAATATCAATGGGCAGACCAGGAATGGATGGGTTCGCGTGCAAGCCGTCAGACTCTGCAATCGCCAATCTCAATTTATGAGGTTCACCTGGGTTCATGGATGCGTGTGCCGGAAGAAGGGAACCGCTCGCTGACCTATCGCGAGATGGCACCGAAACTAGCCGACTACGTTACACGCATGAATTTCACGCACGTGGAACTGCTGCCTATCATGGAGCATCCGTTTTATGCCTCGTGGGGATATCAGACCACTGGATATTTCGCACCGACCTCTCGCTACGGCACGCCACAGGATTTTATGTTCTTCGTTGATTACCTCCACCAGCGCGGGATTGGCGTGATTCTCGATTGGGTGCCATCACACTTTCCATCCGACGCGCACGGGCTCGCGTACTTTGACGGTACGCACCTGTTCGAACATGCCGATTGGCGGAGTGGCTTTCATCCTGACTGGAACACCTACATCTACAACTACGGACGCAATGAAGTGCGCAGCTTTCTTATGTCCAGCGCGATGTTCTGGTTGGATAAATATCACGTGGACGGTCTGCGCGTGGATGCCGTCGCGTCCATGCTCTACCTCGATTACTCACGCCGCGAAGGCGAATGGATCCCGAATAAATTCGGGGGTAGAGAAAATCTCGATGCGATTGAGTTCTTGCGCCAGTTAAATTTGGAAGCGTACAAAGAGTATCCCGGCATTCAGACTTACGCTGAGGAATCAACCGCTTGGCCAATGGTTTCGAAGCCAGTTTATCTAGGTGGGCTTGGCTTTGGCATGAAGTGGGACATGGGTTGGATGCACGACACCTTGGCATATTTCGCGCACGACCCGATTCATCGCGGATTCCATCAGGGCATGCTCACTTTCCGCATGATTTACGGATTCAGCGAAAATTTTGTGCTGCCGCTTTCGCATGATGAAGTTGTGCACGGCAAGGGCTCAATCGTCGGCAAAATGCCGGGTGATGAATGGCAGAGGTTCGCCAACCTGCGCTTGCTTTACGGTTATATGTTTGCCCAGCCCGGCAAAAAGCTGCTCTTCATGGGCGATGAATTCGGGCAGGTGCGTGAGTGGGGACACGACATGAGCCTGGAATGGCATGTCTTGCAATTTCCGGTTCATTCGGGCGTGCAGAGGTGGGTTGAACAGCTGAATCGCGCTTTCCGCAACGAACCTGCGCTCCATGAGCTTGACAGCGATCCTGCGGGATTTGAGTGGATCGACTGCAACGATACGAAAGCTAGCGTGATTTCGATGCTGCGAAAAGGCAAGAAGCCTGAAGATACGATTCTGATCGTGTGTAATTTCACTCCAGTTCCGCGCGAAAACTACCGCATCGGTGTTCCGTACGATGGTTTCTGGAAAGAGCTGCTCAACAGTGATGCCAAAGAATACGCCGGCAGCGGTGTCGGCAACATGGGTGGTAAGCCGGCGGATGAGGAGCCGACGCATGGGCGTCCGTATTCACTTGCGGTCACGTTGCCGCCGCTTGGAGCGCTATTTTTCAAGTGGGACCCCAAGAAGTAGTCGTTGAATTTCCTTCGTGAACCCTCGTGTCCTTCGTGGTTAATGCTTTTAAAAGGCATGCACCACGAAGGACACGAGGGTTCACGAAGGAAGTCCCAACACATCAGATTCTGAATTGCTAATCTAAACTCATGCCGACCACTGGAGAACGATTCGCACGCGCAGTTTCGATCATGGCTAAACTGCGCGGGCCGGGTGGATGTCCGTGGGACCGCGAGCAGACCTTCGATTCGATCAAGCCTTATACGCTCGAGGAAACTTATGAAGTGCTCGAGGCGATTGACAACCGCGACTGGAACGAACTTCCTGGTGAGCTCGGCGATCTGCTTCTGCAGGTGCTCTTTTATTCGGAGATGGCAGCCGAGAATAAACGCTTTTCAATTGATGACGTTCTTGATCGTCTGTCCAGTAAATTGGTGGACCGACATCCTCACGTTTTCGGCAATGTGACTGCGGAAAGTTCTGCCGAGGTGCTGCGCAATTGGGAAGCGATCAAAGCCGAGGAAAAGAAAAAGCGATTGGAGGCTGGTGGAGGCAACTCCGCGAAAGAGCAGAAGCCAGAGTCAGTTCTAGCCGGCGTTTCTGCTACGATGCCGGCGCTTCTTGAGGCGCATAAGCTCAGCTCGCGGGCTGCCCATGTAGGATTCGATTGGCCTGAGATCGGTGGCTTGTTCGACAAGCTGCAAGAAGAAACCACTGAGTTGCAGGAAGAACTGAAGCATCTCCCTGCGCCCGCTCGGCCTGTGGCCAGGGGTATTGCTGGATCCGGCCAGCCGCAAGTTCCTGAAGAACTCCGTCATCGACTTGAAGAGGAACTGGGAGACCTGTTCTTCGTGCTGGTGAATATCGCACGTTATCTTTCTCTCGATTCAGAGTCTGCACTGAAAAAAGCCAATCGTAAATTCAAGCGGCGTTTCCAGTGGATGGAAGATCAGCTCAGGGCATCTGGACGCGCTCCCCAACAGGCGACCACAGATGAGTTAGAGTCGTTGTGGCAGCAGGCGAAACAACAAGAGCAAAGTTCCAATCGCAAATGAAAATTGAAGCTATAACTCTCCGTGAACTCCGAATGCCGCTGAAGCATTTTTTTGAAACCAGCTTTGGCCGGACGGAAGAGCGCCGCGTGCTCCTGGTCACCGTGGATTGCGAAGGCGTCGAAGGCTGGAGCGAGTGCGTGGCCGGCGAGGGGCCATTCTTCAGCGATGAGTGGGTCGATACCGCATGGGCAACCATCCGCGAATTTCTCGCTCCATCGTTGCTCGGGCGAAATCTCGCGCATGCTAAAGAGAGTGCGGCGCGCATGTCACCCGTGCGCGGCCATAATATGGCCAAGGCTGCACTTGAGAATGCCCTTTGGGACGCGGAAGCCAAGGCAACAGATCAGCCGTTATGGAAGCTGCTGGGCGGAACTCGCAGCGAGATTGACTGCGGGGTGTCGATCGGAATTCAAGACTCGCATGAACAGCTACTCGAAAAGATCGAGACCGAATTGGCGGCGGGCTATCAGCGGATCAAAGTAAAAGTTAAGCCTGGCTGGGACGTAGATGTTCTCAGCAAAATCCGCAAGCGCTGGCCGAAGATTCTGCTCAGCTGCGACGCGAACTCGGCTTATCGTCCATCTGATCTGGCGCATCTGAAAAAGTTTGATGAATTCGGCTTGCTCATGATTGAGCAGCCGCTATGGCATGACGATATTGTTCAGCACGCAAAATTTCAGCGGGAGCTCAAGACAGCTCTTTGTCTTGACGAATCCATCCATCACGCCCGCGATGCGGAAGCCGCAATCGAGATGAAAGCTTGCCGCATCATCAATATGAAAGTTGGACGGGTTGGCGGCTTCAGCGAAGCCATTGCGGTGCATAACGTTTGCGAGGCCAATCAGATTCCCGTCTGGTGTGGCGGCATGCTCGAAACCGGCATTGGGCGCGCACACAACATCGCACTTTCGACCCTTCCGAATTTCAAGTTGCCGGGAGACGTCTCCGCTTCAAAGCGCTACTGGACGGAGGATATTACCGATCAAGAAATCGAAGTCACGCCTCGCGGAACGATTGTGGTGGGGAATGCTGCAGGAACTGGTTATGTTCCAAGGAAAAAGTTAATTGATAAATTAACGGTTAGAAAAGAAGTTCTTCGTAGCAACGCTGCGGTCGTCTAAGGATTGCAACAAATGGCTTGATCTTTCGCCTCAATCCGGTTGCGAGTTTGCGCGCTCTGCAGGGATTTTCGCTCTGCTTCGACTGCTTTTGAACCCGTGAGATTTCCCGCCGCCTCTTTCTTGAGAAGTTCTACACCCTGCGCAAAGGTAAGGTTGCCGGGAACGGAATGAAAATCGGAAAACGTCTCATTGGAATGGATACTGATTTTCTTGACGAAAAGGACCTTGCCGATGAATGACAACTGCATGTGGGTCACTTCCCACTGATGGTCGCCAACGTCGGCTTGCTGCACCAGGAACCTGCCGCCGGGATCCAAATGCCCCAGAATTCCCCAGCCGAACTCGACCTCTTTCGACAGAGTTCCATCAATTTCCGCGATACGATTTTGCGTGGTATCGATCAGCAGGTGCCCACTCATTCCGGTCAACACTTGTTCGACGTGCGAAGGCGGATTGTAGTCGGGATTTGGTCGGAAGTTCAGGCGAACGAGTTCGTCTCCAGGCGCACCTACTCCCTGGCGTCCGGATTCAGTGCCATCCCGCTGATATAAGAAGGCATCTGGCAGCGCCTTGAGTATGCGCTCGGTGTGCTCCGCATCTTCTCTTTCTTGTTTTTTCTTCTTCCGCAGCTCCTGCGGGCTCTGAACGTAGTTTGCCAGCCTGGATTCCTCATCATGGCGTTGCTGTGGCGTGAGCGGGTGCCCATTCTGCATCACCAGCAGGCCCGCGGTTGCATCGACAGTCTCGACCATGAGTTTGGTTTGAGAAAGCTGTGGAGTGCGTTTTTCGTCCTTGAATCTGAAATGCATGCCCGACGAACTTTGATTGGAGGCGACCTCGTTGTGCACCGCTCGGCGAACGATTTGTGACAGCGCGGCGTTCCGGTTATCTTCGGCACGCGCGTTCGACAGGCACATTCCAGAGAACAGCACAGCTACGACGACATAAGCGGCGTATCGCGAACCGAAGCGCATGGCGCAGTTCCCCATAGTTTAGAGGAGAACCATACCCCCAATGTTGTATCAACGCAACTGCCCTTTACTGCCTCAGGGCCGCTTAGAGCCGTACAGCTCAAGCTGAGCCGGGCAATTCTGACGGTGCTCGGAGGGTTCGAATGGTTTACAATCCTGTTTCGACTGGTTTGCGCCGCTCGAAAGGGGAAGCTGGATATGGCTGGTTCTGAAAATTTTGCCCACCTTGGGAGATCGGTATTTATTCGTGGAGAGCTCTCTGGCAGTGAGGACATCTACGTAGATGGCCAGGTGGAAGGCACTATCCAACTGAGCGGCAACAGTTTAACCATCGGGCCGAATGGCCGTATTCGTGCCAATATTACAGCCAAAAACGTGACTGTAGGTGGCTCGGTTGACGGCAATATTGAAGCCGGAGAGCGTACCGATCTCCGAAAAACCGCGGTGGTCAAGGGAGACGTAAAGACCCGTCGAATCGCGATCGAAGAGGGCGCTTACTTTACCGGCAAGCTCGAAATTCTGGGCGATAGCAAACCACAAGCCGGTCCGGGTGCAGTTGCGGCTGCGGCTTCGGCGACGCCGTTCCATTCGAAGCCCGCCTCGGAGCCTGGCAAGTAATCTGGTCCCGGGTTCATGCCCGGTTATATTTAGCAACGGATGAGGTCCGCATTGGCGTTGGTCCTCAGACGTCTGTACGACCTACTCTGTAACTATGAAACTTTTCCGCAGCACGCCGGCGGCTGCGCCGGAACCGAAGCCTCAGGAGCGACTCTCCCGGCGTTCAACCGCGATGGCCGAGATCGCACGGACACTGAAAACAGAAGACACCCTTTGCGTGCTCGATATTGGAGCCACTTCGGCCAGTAATATCCGCTTCTTCACTGAACGCGGACACCGCATTTATAGCCAGGATTTGCTCGAAGCTTCGACTGATCCCGGGCTGGCCATCAGCAATGAGCAGGGGCTGCCAACCCTCGACAGCAAAAAGTTCCTTGATGAAAACTTGGCATATCCCAATACCCATTTTGATCTTGTGTTCTGCTGGAACCTGGCCGACTACATGGATGAAAGCCTGGTCAAGCCGGTCATTGGAAGGTTGTGGTCCGTGATGAAACCCGGCGCCATGCTGATAGCCTTTTTTCATACCCGCGAGGCCGGGCCCGACGCGCCGTATTACCGCTATCACATTACCGGGAACGATATGCTGGAGATGCACGCTTTGAATTCAAAGGCATCTCGGAAAGGCCGTACCGAACAATCGAATTTTGTTCTGCAGCGGGTGTTCAACAACCGGCACATCGAAAATCTTTTTCGCGACTTCGCCTCAATCAAATTCTTCCTCTCGCGAGATAATGTGCGCGAAGTGTTGGTCGTGCGTTAGCGCGTCAGTTTCACCATCTGACGGCCAATGAATTCCGTCCGCGAAATTAGCGAGAAAATCGGTGTACGGATCGGTCGAGGCCAGCGCAGCCAACCGCGAAGCATGGACGAGACTTTAAATACCCGGCCCAGGCGTTCGTGATAGAGCGATTCATAAAGCGTTGCCGCTTGTTGTAGCGAACGCTCTCCTCGAAAAAATGATTGCAGGTATTCGGCCGCAAGCGCGCCACTCCGCAATGCCAGGGAAATTCCATCGCCGACAAAGGGATCGACGAAAGCCGCCGCATCTCCGACTTGCAGCATTGTGTTCTGCACCGGCTCAGGCTTGTGAAAGATCAGCGGCGATGTGCTGACCGTTTCCATCGCCGGTCTCCAGGTGCGGCTGCGCTCGCGCAAAGCAGGATGCAGGCACAGGACGTCAGGCAATGTGTTAGCCACGTCAGCCCGCACCATGGCGCATGCGTTGATTCGAGTCCCCGAGCCGTTTGTAGATGTAGCGACCGGCTGCACGCCACAATATCCGCCGTCGAAGAAATACAAGTCGGTGGAGGCCGACGCCGAGGCTTCATAAAAATGGGACTTGATGCCAATCCATTTTTCTTGGTTGTTTCGCGCGCGCACCTCTGGGCTGGTAAAGCTTGACCAGCGGCCGCTGGCATTAATGACAGCATCGGCTTCGAAAACCTGTGCTCCGGACGCAATCCGAAACGGCCCATTTCCCTCGATGGACTTCACCACGGTTTCGGCGTTAGTTTCAACTCCATCTACACAACAGGTTTCCCATAGAGCTGCATCAAGATCAAATCGCGCAATGCTGGCCGCCGGCGGATCGATCCGGGCTTCCAAAATAGATCCATCCAGATAAATGCGGCTGTTCGAAATGCGTGGCGCGCGCGTTAACAGGTGCCGGAAGTCGATCGCCAGCAGGTTCCGCAATAATCCCAGAGACTCTGCCGAAACGAATTCTCCGCAAACCTTGTGCCGCGGAAACCCGGTACGCTCCAGCAGAAGCACCCGCGCTCCTTTTCTGGCCGCGACAATGGCCGCGGCGCAACCGGCAGGCCCGCCCCCGATGATCGCCAAATTAAAAACCATCATCGCCGCCACTTGGCGCAGATTTCCATGCGATCACGCCCATCCGAAACAGAAAATGTTTTTGCGCTTCCACCTTCGCCGCTCCTGCAGTGTGAAAGAATCCGCTCATTTCTTCGATGCTGTATGCCTGTTTCACCGAGGCTGGCGCATCATTGCGGGTAATCCGGCTGCGATAAATTGGTACACCCGCGTACGCCAGCGCCAAATGTAACGGGTTTCGTACGAGATCATTGACCAGTACAGCGATTCGCGAAACCCGCAGAGATTCGCGGGCAAAGTTCACGACTTCCTCGGGCGCAAGATGATGGAGAAACAAGGTGCAGGAAACCACATCGAATGCTGAATCGGAAAACGGAATATTCAATGCGTCGGCTGCGACTTTGTGCGCATTGCCGTTCCGCGGAAGGTGAGTCGGCGCACGGTCCAGCAAGGTAATGTCTAAATTTATTCCGTCCTTGCTAAGCTCCCGGCTGGCTTGGACCGGAACGAATCCTGTTCCGGCAGCGATCTCAAGCAAAGAAAAGTGTTTCTTACCCGTGCGGCGAGCCACGGAGCGGACCAGATCACGAGTAGTGGAAACGCCTCCCAGCCGCTGATTGAACGATTGCAAATCGCGCAGTGAGCTCTCAATTTCCTTCGGGGTGCCCGAATCTGTATCCAGCAACTCGAGCGTGGGCCGCCGCTTCATCTTCAGAGTTTATCGGATGAGCGAGGTGCTTTTTGTCACCGAGAGATCAACAATGGATTGCCGTTAGGAAACTTCCGCCAGCTCTTCCTCGAGCAACTGCTTGTTATATAGATCGCTGTAGTAGCCGTCCCTTGCTATCAGTTCCTCGTGAGTGCCAAGCTCAACAATTCGGCCGCTGTGCAGTACGGCAATACGGTCGGCGTTACGCACGGTAGAAACCCGGTGGGAGATAAAAATTGTAGTTCTGCCCTGCATCACCTCGCGCAGGTGGTTCAATATCTTGTCTTCGGTTTGCGTATCCACGCTGGAGAGCGCATCATCCAGCACCAGAATCCGCGGATTGCGAATCAGCGCACGAGCTATCGCGGTGCGCTGTTTCTGACCACCAGAAAGGGTGATCCCGCGTTCTCCGACAATTGTCTTGTACTGTTCGGGAAAATCTTCGATCTCCGTGGCGATATTGGCTGCTTCGGCCGCCCAGCCCACGTCTTGATCCGTCGCATCGGGGACCCCGAATGCGATATTCTCCCGAATAGTTTCGCCGAATAAAAAAGTTTCTTGCGGCACGAACCCGATATTCCGCCGCAGGAACGCCAGAGGATACTCACGGACCGATTTTCCGTCGATCAGCACCATGCCCGGTTCAACGTCGTAGATTCGCGGAATCAGGCTCACCAAAGTAGTTTTCCCAGAGCCAGTCGGACCAACAATAGCCAGGCTGCTGCCAGCTGGAATGCGCAAATTGATGTCATGCAAGACCGGCGTTCCGTCGTAGGAGAACTGCAGGTTTCGGAATTCGATCTCGCCGGCCAATTGATCGTCCGGAGTAGGAAGGTGAATGTTGGGAGCGTCCACGATCTCCGGCTTCTCGTTCATCAATTGACTGATTCGAACCAGTGAGGCGGTGCCGCGCTGAAAGATGTTGATTACCCAGCCTAGGGCGATCACCGGCCAGGTGAGCTGTACCATGAACAGGTTGAATTCGGTGAAATCGCCGACGCTTATGTGCCCGAGCAGCACTTCGCGCCCGCCGAGCCAAAGTACAAGTACGATGGCAAGTCCGAGCATGGTTTCAAGGGTTGGCCACAACATCCCCATCAGCCGCACCAGCTTCAGGCTGCGCGCGATGTACTCGCGATTGGCAGTCTCAAAGCTCGCAATCTCTGCTTCTTCCTGCGCGTAAGCTCGAATGATGCGAACACCTGAAAAATTTTCCTGCGCTCGCGCCGATATCTCTGAGAACATCGCCTGAATGCGTTCAAAGCGCTCATGAATCCGCCGACCAAAGTACTGAATCAGAATGCTGACCACCGGCAATGGGAGGAATGCATAGAACGTGAGCCGGGAGCTGATGTGCAACATGAATCCCAAGGCAAACGCGGTAAACACGATGGTGTTGGCGGTGTACATAAAACCTGGGCCAAGCAGCATCCTCACGGCGTTCAGGTCATTGGTCGCCTTGGCCATGATGTCGCCGGTCCGAGTACGTTGATAAAAGCTATGGGAGAGGCCTTCCAGATGTTTGAAAAGATCGTTTCTTAAATCGAATTCAATTTCGCGGGAAATTCCAATCAGGCCCCAGCGAATCAGGAACTGGAAGATGGCCTTGGTGCCGGAAGCTAACAAGAGCAAAAGCGCGAGCACACCGATCTTATGCAGGGAAATCCCCGCCTTCTGCATGTCGTCGATGGCGCGGCCAATGATTGGGGGCACCAGGACCCAAGCGGCGTTCATCAGTAAAACGCACACTCCTCCCCAAACGTAGCTACGCTGATATCTCTTTAAATAGGGAAGAAGAGGACGAAGGCTTTTGGGAAACATGGGCTGCTACAGCAATTTTAGCAGTATGCGATGCGGGTGATGACGCGGGAACTCGGAAGCGCTTAGTGGCGCCGCGCCTCAGATGCGCGGCTCCGTGAAGATGTAGTTTTCTCAGGGAAACTGGCCGTGAACGCAACTGCCAACAAGACTAGCCATAGAGCGAGAAATCCCCAATTGGAATGGCTAAGAAAAGAAATTGCGCTATCGAAGTTCATGACTTGCTCCAGAGACTGTCACTTAACATCTATGAAAGAGCCAGCCCGAAAGCATTATGCGCTGGAATCACGCCTCGGCACAGCGAAACGGCAATTTGCCGGTTACCTCTTTGTATTCCCTTATTACTCGTTCGATCGCGCGAAGCTGTTGCTCCGCACTCAATCCTCTGCCAGCTATTTCTTGTTCGATCCGGCCCAGCCAGTAACCAACACCTTCGTCAATCCCTGAGACGACTTCGTGGGCGATCATACTGATCAAATCAGACTGAGTTGATGCGGTTGCCAATGTACTCTCCTTTTTTTGAATCCGCAATCTCGCATTCGGAAGTGCGGCTTCTGCGTAAAAGAAAGGCGGAGCCCGCGTTTCCGCGGGAGTCCGCCCTCGAAAGCTGACGGGCCGAAACTAGAGCTTACTGCTGCTCTGAAGGGGCCTGCTCTTTGTTTTGCATGCGTTCCTGCATGCGCTGCTGGTGTTGGGCGATGATGTCCGCCACCTTGGCTTTTTGGTCAGAGCTCAGCAGTTGGTAAATCTGCGATGCGATTTTGGCATGCTCGATTTCCATCTGCATGTGGACTTGCGACTCTTGCGCCGCCGCGGCAGCGACCTTTGCCTGTTCAAATGTTCCGCTGGTGATCAACTGGATCATCTGCGTATGCGCAGCGTGCTCCTGCTGCATCAGTGGTTTCATCGCAGGTCTCTCGGCCTCGAATATCTGCTTGACTTGTGCCTTTTGATCATCGGTGAGGTTGAGTTGGTGGAGCGGCAACTCCATCCCTCCCATAAAGCCTCCATGTCGATGATGCATTGGCGCACTGGCCCCGCCCTGCGCGAATGCCATGCCCGCGAACAGCGTGAGCACGGCCGTAATTGTAGTTAGTTTTGAGTTCATGGATTTCACGTCTTCCTCCTGGTGTTCAGAAACTATGTTCGAACTTTGTGCCCTACGTAGAATAGGAACACGGATGGCGGGCAAATGGCGGTAAAGAGTAAGTCATTCCGAGTAAATGTTTGTAAACCGGGGCATGCCGTTCTATGACGAATCTTTACTGGGCATTATGGGTTGAACTATTAAAATGAATGACGTGGAACGGATTCTGGTCATCGATGATGATGTTGAGCTCTGCTCGCTGGTAAGCGAATATCTCCGTCCTGAGGGCTTTCAAGTGGAAGCCGTTCATGATGGGAAAACCGGCCTCACTCGTGCCCTCTCTGGCGATCACCTTTTGATCGTGCTCGATGTCATGCTTCCCGGCCTGAATGGTTTCGATGTGCTGCGGCGCATCCGCGATGGCTCTCGGATTCCGGTGCTCCTCCTTACTGCGCGCGGCGAGGATGTTGATCGCATCGTAGGACTTGAAATCGGCGCCGATGATTATCTTCCCAAGCCTTTTAATCCCCGTGAACTGGTGGCCCGCATTCGCGCAATTCTGCGCCGCTCGCGCAAAGGCAGCGAACATGACGTTCCGGAAGTTATACGCGTCGGAGACGTTGAACTCGATCCCGCGACCCGCTCAGTGCTGCATCGCGGCAAGCCGGTTGAATTCACTTCTGTGGAGTTCGCTTTGTTACAAGTGTTATTGCGCGAAGCCGGCCGCGTGGTTACTCGTGAGGCGCTGGTCGACGAAGTTCTAGGGAGGAAGTTTTCTCCGTTTGATCGCAGCATCGATATGCACGTGAGCAAAGTTCGCAAAAAACTGGGCGATACCGATACCGGAGATCACATCAAGACAGTTCGCGGCACGGGCTACATCTACGCTTTAAGCAGGCCAAAGGTGAAAAACGCGACCCGATGAAAAGCCTTTTTCTAAAGATATTTTTGTCGTTTTGGCTGGTCGTGGCGCTGCTGGTCGTGGTGGCTATTCTGATCACGGTTGCCACCAGACCCACCCGGCAGATTTCGGCCATCGAGACGCAGCAATCGAAAATTCTGAATGAAGCCATAGCGGCGTATCAAGCTGGCGGCACCGATCGCCTCCGCGATTATCTCCATAGTGTTCGAGATGCCCACCATCTTCGCGCGGTACTGTTCAGGGATGGAGAGAGTTTGCTCGGACATTCAGTTCCGCCCTGGTTTTCTGAAGTAGCAAAAGGCGAGCGGCGTACTACCGATACCTTGCTTGGCCGATTGAATCCCCGCTTTCAGATGCTGCGCGTGTCAACGACGGGAACCGATGGGCACACCTACATGCTGGTGACCGAACTTCCCCCCGGCCAGGGCGCGGTATTCGGGCCCAAAGGCGTGCCCGGTCTTGGAATTTTTATTGCGGTGCTGATGTCAGGGTTGGTCTGCTACTTCCTGGCGCAGTTCCTGACTTCCCCGGTGATCCGTCTGCGCAAGGCAACGCAGAAATTGGCCTCCGGAGATCTCTCTGCTCGCGTGGGCGCCGGCTCTTCACAGAATGGCGATGAAATTTCTCAGCTGCTTCGTGATTTCGACTTGATGGCCGAGCAGATTGAGAAATTAGTCAATGCGCAATCTCGTTTGCTCAAAGATATTTCACACGAGCTGCGGTCGCCGCTTGCACGTCTAAGCGTTGCGCTCGAGTTGGCAAGGCAACGCACCGGACCGGAAGGGCAAAGCGTCCTCGATCGCATCAGCCTCGAATCGAACCGGATGAATGAGTTGATCGGCAGTCTTACCACGATTGCCCGCCTTGAAAGTGGCGCCGGCAGTGTTCGTAAGCAGCCAGTGCAGTTGGAAGACCTGGTCCAGGAAGTGGCGCGCGATGCTGCGTTTGAAGCTCAGGCGCGGAATATACAAGTGGAGTGCGAAATACTGGACGAACTTCCCATTGCTGGGGACCCTGCGCTCTTGCGGAGCGCCATAGAAAATGTGGTCCGAAACGCAACCCGATACACGCGACCGGATACGGCTGTAGCGATCCGCGCCGAACGACGGAAGGTTGGTACTTTTGACGAAGCTTATGTCCAGGTCAGCGATTCCGGCCCTGGGGTCCCTGAAGTGGAATTAGAGAAGATTTTCCAGCCGTTTTACCGGATCGATGACGCTCGCGAACGGTCCACCGGCGGGGTGGGGTTAGGCCTCGCAATCACCGACCAGGCTATCAGGCTGCACGGAGGCTCGGTGCGCGCATCCAACTTAGCTGAGGGTGGGCTTCTGGTTGAGATGCATATTCCTTTGCAGCCCGGACAAGGACTGCAGGAACCGCGGGCGTCGGTCGTTGCCGGCAAAAGTTCTTAGCCTCGCGAGTTTGCTCTTTTCTCCCCATTCCTGATAAACAATTGAATACTCAAGTTATAAGCTTTGGTTGTTTTTCCGGCCTCGGGGTTCGATGAACCTTTTAGCCATACGGCCACAAAAGCTCATGAAACTTTGAAACCTAGAAATTTGAAAGCCTGACCTTCGCGGTTTGAAACCTTTCTTCCGAGGATAAGCATGGGGATGAAGTCTCGTTGGGTGCTGATTGTGTTGGCGACGGCGCCGGTATTTGTACTGAATAGCTGTAGCGGCTCGAATAATGTGTCCACCACTACCAGCTTCATGTGGGTTGCCACTCAGGGCGATCAAATGGTGCGGTCTTACACCATCAGCCAGAACAACGGCGCCATTAATCCTATTGGAACCAACGGAACGCCCGTAGCCACCGGTGCTCAGCCGCAAGCAATGATCATTACCCCTGATGGCAAGGCCATGTTTATCGCCAACGCAGGTGGAACCATTACCGGCTACACAATTAACGGTGATGGCACCCTGCGCGCCGCTGGTTCTCCGGTCAACGCCGGTTCCGTGCCGGTGGCCCTAGTCGCGGATCCTGCCAGCAAATTCCTGTTCGTCGCCAACCAGGGTTCGGCGAGCGATGTCACTTCCGGAACTATTTCGGTGTTTGCGATTTCTGGCACCGGCTTGACGCCAGTGGGCAATCCGGTCCCCACCGAATTGACGGGCGACGTGAGTGGCTCCGGGCCCAGCGGTCTGGCGGTTTCTCCAGTAGGCAGCTACCTTTACGTGGCCAATCAATTCAGCAATAACGTGCAGAGTTATTCGTACGATGCCTCGGGCAATCTTGCCTTGATTAACACCTACACCGCTGGCACCAACCCCACCGGGCTCGCTTTCTCGCGCTGTGCCGGAATTACCTCAAGCACGGCTACGGTGAATTGCACTGTTGGCGATGACAACAATCTTTTCGTTTCTAATTCAGGCTCGAACAACATCAGCATTTTTTCGGCGTGCATTCAGGTTTCAGCTACTTGCGGTGGCGGCGGCACCGCTCCGGATGGAACACTGACTGAGATACCGTCGAAGTCGCCGGTCGCGGCTGGGGTGGGGCCAGCCACAATTTTCGTCAATCCCACTTCAGATTTCGTGTATGCAGTAGATCGCGGGTCGAGCCAGGTTTCGGAATATCAATACAGCCCGGCGACGGGCGTGCTCACCCCATTGGCGACTGGTTCAGCCGGCGCCTCGGTATTCTCCGGCGGCGTTACCTCCAACATCGCGAACAATACCAGTACTTTCAATTGGGTCGTTGCCACCAACAACGGATCGTCTAATTTGTCTGCTTTTCAAGTGGTTGCAACCGGAAAACTGATTGCTCCAAGTTCCAACCTGTATGCAGTACAGGGGCAGCCTTCCGCGATATTGCTGCGATGACGTTTTCCATCGGCGCACTGACCTACACACGCTCATGAAACCCATCCTGCGATTTGTTATCGTCGTATTGATGAGCACGCTGGCAGTTTCGCAAACCCTGACGCCACCACAGGCGATCACCGATCCCAAGAAAATTACCTCTAAGCCGGATGCGAACGTCGAGCAGGGCGAGGAAGGCCTCTCGCTCGAGCGGCTGTATATGACACGGCAGATCGGCGGCACAGCCTGGTCGCCGGATGGCAAGAGCATCGTTTTCGTTTCCAATATCACTGGACGAAATAATTTGTGGCTAGTTTCTTCCGAGGGCGGCTGGCCTGCGCAGCTTACCGTCAGCGATCAGCGCCAGTCGAGTCCTACGTGGTCGCCGAATGGCAAATGGATCGCATATCAATCGGACTACGACGGGGACGAGCAGTGGGATATTTTCCTGGTTTCGCCCAAGACCGGACAGGTCGTTAACGTCACCAAGACACGCGAAATATCAGAAGAGAATCCGGTTTGGTCACCGGATGGGCGATATCTTGCCTATGTCGTCAAACCGAAGACTTCGTCGGTTTTTGAAATCGATGTGTTCGATACGCTGCTGCGCGATGTGAAGCACATTACGTCGAACACGCCGGCGAATAAGCTGAACACTAATCCCATCTGGTCAAAAGATGGAAGGGTGATAGCGTACACGCAAGAAGACGCGAAGGGAACTGATTCGAATATTTTTGTCGCTGATGTGAAGACCGGGAAAAGCATTCTGGCGACGCCGCATGAAGGCGAGAAGCTCTTTGCGGCGAATAATTTTTCGCCGGATGGTAAGGCGTTGTTGATCACCAGCAATGCCGCCAACGAATTTCAAAATGCCGGCCTTCTCGATCTAGCCACCAAAAAAATCAAGTGGGTGACCGACGAAAAATGGGAGATATATGGCGGCAATTTTTCTCCCGACGGCAGAAGCCTGACATTCCGGGCTAATGTGGATGGTCACGCCGACCTGTACATGCACGATCTTGTATCTCAAAAAACAACCGAGCTGCCGTTGTCGAAGGGAGTTAACTCATTCGGCGGCGCTGAGTCAGCGTTTTCGCAGGACGGCAAGAAGCTGCTCTACTACCACAACGGGGCGAACGCTCCTGGAGATGCCTGGACGTACGATATCGAAACGGGCAAATCCACCCAGGTCACCCGCTCGTTGATGGCCGGCGTCCCTGCCGATCACATGGTCGAGCCACTTCTGGTCCACTATCACAGT
>DATNAF010000424.1:0-24517 GCA_035572845.1 Terriglobales bacterium | reverse complement strand
TTGCGATTTGTGCTGTCGCATCCAGCCGTGAGCACCACAATCGTAGGGATGAGAAAGCTGGCGCACGTGCGTGAGAATATCGCGTTAAGTGATAAAGGTCCGCTGAGTCCAGAGCTGCTGAAGGAATTGAAGAAGCATCGTTGGAACCGGAAGCCAGCGCCCTGGTCGGATTAGAACCTCTAAATCACCAACCACGAAGGATACGAAGGTTCACGAAGGAAAACCGCAACGCTACTGCGCCTTACGTTTAGCTTTGGGCGCGTCGCTATTCACGCTGCCTTCGGTGGTAATGCGCGAGGCCTTGCAGACTTCCTTGGCCACTTTCAGCGCGGTTTCGCGTAACGGCGCTCCGTCGGCAATGATGGAGCTGGCAGCGAGCGTGAATTGGACCGCGTCTTCCTGTCTGTCGAAGTAGAGCACAACTTGACTTGCTGCCATGGCAGGATAAACCTCCGGGAATTCGTTAGGGACATAATAGGGTGGAATCACGCCCTTAAGGTGTACTGAGTAGGTGCCTGTTTGCCTCGACGAGGTACTCACAAGTACATCGGGGACGCGGTTTTCTCTGGTAATCTCTTATCGCTTTAAGAGGACAGGCAATGTCAAATAAATCTGCAGTGCTTTTTGTTGCGATTCTCAGTTTGTCATTAGGCGCCTCTTCCGCCCACGCCGCCGAGACCTATGCCGTCACCTACGAGCGCAACGTACCGGTCACCATGCGCGACGGCCTCATCCTTCGCGCCGATATTTACCGTCCCACTGCCGATGGCAAGTTTCCCGTCCTCCTGCAGCGCACACCCTATAACAAGGACAATGACGTTGATTTCGGCTTCAAAAGCGCCGCTCGTGGATTCGTGGTCATCGTCGAGGACGTACGCGGCCGCTATGCCTCCGAAGGAGACTGGTACACATTTAAGAACGAGCCCAACGACGGATATGACACTATCGAGTGGGCCGCCGGCCTTCCTTATTCTGACGGGCGGGTCGGCATGTTCGGCGGCTCTTACGTCGGGGCCACGCAGATGCTGGCTGCCATCACCCATCCGCCGCATCTCGCCGGAATTTGTCCCATCGTCACCGCCAGCAACTACCACTCGAATTGGACGTATCAGGGCGGCGCTTTCGAACAATGGTTTGACCAGAGCTGGAGCTCCGGCCTCGCACAAAACACTTTGGACCGCGTAGTTGCCGACAACACTAACGCTCTGCAGGGTGTTTCGGTTTTTCCTCTTGCCAGATATCCGCTATTCAATCTTGACAAGCATTCCCATGCCTCCTCAAGCGCCATGCTTGCACCTTATTATCTCGACTGGCTGGCCCATCCCAACTACGACGAGTACTGGAAGGCAATCTCCATTGAAGAGCATTTCGGAGACATCAACGTTCCCGCCTTGCACGTCGCCGCGTGGTATGACCTGTTTCTAGGCGGTACGTTGCGGAATTATCAAGGACTTAAAGCCCACGCCGCCACCGATAAGGCACGGAGCGGGCAGCGCTTGCTAGTCGTCGTCGGCGGCCACGCCGGCAATGGGCCGAAGGTCGGAGATGTCGATTTCGGAGCCGAATCCAAAATCGACGAAGACGAAATTACTCTGCACTGGTACGAATATCTTTTCAAGGGCGCGCACAACGAATTCGCATCCGACAAGCGGGTGAGAATCTTTGTGATGGGCGCAAACCAGTGGCGTGACGAAGATGATTGGCCGCTGGCCAGGGCGCGCAGCACAAAATATTTCTTGCATTCCGCGGGCAAAGCGAATTCGCTCAACGGAAGCGGCGGCCTCTCAACTGCCGCGCCTGCGAGGGAACCATCCGACGAATATGTTTACGATCCGGGGAATCCAGTCCCAACTGTTGGAGGACCGCTGTGCTGCGATTCAAAGCATCTCGGCCCAGGGCCGCGCGACCAGCGGGCGGTTGAGTCTCGCGAAGACGTTCTGGTCTATTCGACGCGGCCCATGTCCCAGGATACGGAGGTCACAGGCCCGGTGACTGTCGAACTCTATGCCAAGTCTTCGGCCGTCGATACTGACTTTACAGCCAAATTAATTGACGTGTGGCCCAATGGCTTCGCGCAAAACCTGACGGAAGGAATCCTTCGCGCCCGTTATCGAGACTCACAGGAAACGCCATCGCTAATCACGCCCGGCCAGATTTACAAATTCAACATTGACGTGTGGGCGACGAGCAACGTCTTCAAAAAAGGACACATGTTGCGCCTGGAAATTTCCAGCAGCAACTTCCCACGATTTGATCGCAATCTAAACACCGGGCGCGACCGATATCTGAAAGCGAGCGAAGACGTCAACAACGAGCAGCCGTTCAAACCGGCTACCAATGTCATTTATCACGATGCGGAGCATCCATCTGCGCTGATTGTGCCGATCGTTTCCGACCATTAGACCAGAAGGGAACTGAGTGATTTCGGGATGACCTTCGTAACCCGAATTTCCGGCCATACTCTGAGAGAATTTAGGCCGGTTCATACGAGGTTCCATGTCATCGTCCAACTCTGTCCCCGGCAATAATCCGAGTCCCATAGCTACTACCGTCAGCGGAAGCGCAGCTGCTCCGGCTCGCGCCCCGCAAGCACCTGCTTCAGCAGCGCCACAGATATCACCAGTTCAGGCCGTTGCCAATGCACCCGCTCAGGCGGCGGCTCCGGCTTCGGCTTCGGCTTCAGCGCCATTTTCAACGGCCGTATTGTTGGCCGGTATGCTGCGTACTGCGCCCAGAATCAGCGATCTGTTTTTCTCGCCCGGAAAGCCGCCGATGGTGGAAGTGAATGGGAAGTTAGCTCCAGTCGGTGCAAGGGTTCTCACTCCGGACGATACCCGACACATTTCATCCGAGCTGATCGGGAACAACAAACATGCACTCGGTAATCTGCGCGATCAAGGTTCGTGCGACGTATCTTACAGCCTCGCCGGAGCATCGCGATTTCGCGTAAATGTATTCATGCAGCGTGGTAGTTGCGCCGTAGTCATGCGCGTCATTCCCAGCCGGGTGCCTAGTTTCGAAGAATTGAATTTGCCGGCCGAGCTGGAGCAGATTGTCGGTCTGCGCAATGGAATTGTGCTGGTGACTGGCCCAACCGGCTCCGGAAAATCGTCGACGCTTGCGGCGATTATTGATCTCATCAATAAACAGCAGTCGTATCACATTCTGACCATTGAAGACCCAATTGAGTTTCTGCATCCGCACCAGAGCTGCATTGTTCATCAACGCGAGTTGCACAGTGACACCAACAGTTTTGCGCAGGCTTTACGGGCTGCACTGCGGCAGGCGCCAAAAGTCATTCTGGTCGGCGAAATGCGCGATCGCGAAACCATTGAGATAGCCATGGAAGCCGCTGAAACTGGTCACCTCGTCATGTCAACGCTGCACACTATCGACGCGTCGAAGACGGTCGAACGCGTAGTCGGCGTGTTTCCGCTCGCCGAACAGCATGCTATTCGGAATCGTCTGGCGAAAAGCTTTCGCTATATTATTTCGCAGCGGCTGATTCCGAAGAAAGACGGTGGTGGCCGGGTGGCGGCAATCGAAATTTTGAAATCTACCCTTCGCACCCGCGAGTATGTAGAAAAAGGCGAGGGCGAAGGCAAGACTCTGCTTGACGCCATGCGCGTTGGCACAACTGAAGGCATGCAGCACTTCGATGGCGAAATCGAAAAGCTGGTCCGTGCCGGAGCAATTGATTTTGAAACTGGCATGGCCTACGCCACAAATGCCGGCAACCTGCGCCTGGAATTGGCCGACTTTGCACCGCCGCTAAAAGAAACGTCTGGGGAAATCACGGCATAATTTTTTTTGCAGGTCCCGTCTCCGTCCGCGCCATTGCACTCTCGATAATGCTAATCGGCGTCATCTCGGACACACACGGCCTCTTGCGCCCGGAAGCGCTGGCTGCCTTGCAGGGGTCGGACCGCATCATTCACGCCGGCGATATTGGCCATCCCGAAATTCTCACTCGATTATCTGAGATTGCCCCGGTCACGGCAGTGCGCGGCAACGTCGACCGGGAATGCTGGGCGAGAAATATTCCTGAAACCAATATTCTCGAAGTCGATAGCGTTTCCATTTACGTCCTCCACATCCTTGAAAGTCTCGATCTGAAGCCAGAAGCCGCCGGTATACGCGCAGTAATTCACGGCCACAGCCACGTTCCCAAACAAGAGACCAAAGATGGCGTGTTGTATTTCAATCCCGGAAGCGCCGGCCCGCGCCGTTTTCAACTGCCGGTCACGGTCGGCAAGTTGAGAATAAGCGCCGGGAAAATTCGCAGCGAGATCATTCAGTTGCTCCCCTGATCTGTGCAGAGTTTATCGCTGCTTCCTTCGTGAACCTTCGTGTCCTTTGTGGTCATAGATTTTAAAAAAGCCTGAACCACAAAGGACACGAAGGTTTACGAAGGAAGAACTGAAGAGGCATGTCGCAGAGGTGTCTGCGAGCTCAGCGGAAAGTTCGCGTCTTCTGCGGTTAAAAGCTTTCTACTTTAGAATCGCGATGAATGTCTTTGGAATTTGAAATCAGGAAAGTCGGCCATGCCGCGCGAAGAGCTACGCTGCACACTCCGCACGGTGAGATCGAAACGCCAGTGTTCATGCCGGTCGGCACTGCCGCCACGGTAAAAGGCGTTTCCCAGGATTTGCTCGAACAGCTCGATGTCCAAATTCTACTCGGCAATACTTATCACCTCTATTTGCGTCCCGGCATCAACCAGATTCGCAAGCTCGGCGGATTGCACCGCTTCATGTCCTGGCCGCGCGCGATCCTCACCGACTCAGGTGGGTTCCAGGTCTTCAGCCTAAGCGATCTCAGGAAAGTTACCGAAGAAGGGGTGACGTTTCGCTCTCACCTCGACGGATCGTCGCATTTCCTCTCGCCCGAAACTGCCACCGAAGCGCAAATCGGCCTCGGCGCGGATATCATCATGGCGTTCGACGAATGTACCGAATATCCAGCCGACCCTGCCCGTAATCGCAACTCGATGGAGATGACGCTACGTTGGGCGCAGCGCAGCAAAAAATACTTTGAAGATCACAAAAACGAAGTGCCGTGGAACAGCCGTCAGCCATCAGCCATCGGCCATCAGGAAAGCCAGATCCATGTAGGCCCGGGCGTCCACGCGCGGGCGGGCGAGCAAAGCTTGTCCGGACAGCCGAGGGCGGCTGTCCCCACGAAACCCGGGCAAACTCAAGCCCTTTTCGGCATTATTCAGGGCGGGATGGACCGCGCACTCCGCAAAGAGTCCGCTGAGCGCACTATGGCAATCGAATTCGACGGCTACGCGATTGGCGGGCTCAGCGTCGGAGAGCCGCGTGCTCTGACCCGCGAAATCGTCGAATCGACGATCGAGCATCTTCCCAGAGACAAGCCTCGTTATCTGATGGGCGTGGGCACTCCCGAAGAAATCGCCGAATACGCGAACCTCGGCATCGACATGATGGATTGCGTCCTCCCCACCCGGGCCGCCCGTCATGGATTGCTGTTCACCTCTGAAGGAAAAATTTCCATTAAGCAGGCGAAATACGCGGGCGACGAATCTCCGCTCGACCCAAACTGCTCGTGTCAAGTCTGCCGCCGCTATTCTCGCGCCTACTTGCGTCACCTGTATGCGTCAAACGAAGTCCTGTCGCAAGTCCTAAATACCATCCATAACCTGACCTACTACCTTGACACTATGCGGCGCGTCCGGCATTCTATTTGACTTGGGACTGTGCGGGTTTCTTCTTGCTCGGAAGCCGAAGGGCGTCCTGGTTTCCTGAGAAGCCTTCCTTGATGATTTGCGGATTCTTTGCATTTAGGGCGCAGACATTCGCAATTTGCAGAGAATTGAAGAAGGGTTGTCCCAGCGTATTCATTGAAAGCGTCCGGTTGTAAATTCAGCAACATCCGCCAGCGGCATTTAAAATGTTTACATACGGTTTTCTAATACTTGCATTGCAGTCGAGCGGCACCCCCAGTTGGATCGGGATCGCCCCACTCATATTTATTTTTGCAATTTTTTATTTCGTCCTGATCATGCCCCAGCAGCGACGCCAGAAAAAATGGCAGGCCATGCTCGGGGAACTCAAGACTGGAGATAAAGTTACGACCTCGGGCGGTTTGCGCGGCACCATCGTCGCATTAAGGGACGATTCGGTGCATCTCCGCGTCCCCCCCGACAATTTACGATTGGAAGTGAGCCGCTCATCGATTTCCGCCGTCACCACGCCGGATGAGCAGGCAGCGAAGTAAAGAGCGGCAAGCCTCAAAGTTCAAAGGTTTCAAAGTTTCTAAGGTTTCAGTTTCATAGTTTCTGAGGTTTCATAGTTTCTGACGTTTCAAGGTTTCTTGGTTTCATAGTTTCAAGTTCCAAACGGGTTCTAGTAATCTGGGACCTTGAAACCTGCGAAGCCTTGACGGGCCGGTTTTTGAAACTTTGAAACCCGCGAAACCTTGAAACCTGATTTGTGAAACCTTGAAACCTGGCTTTCGGAGTAGTTGATCTCATGAATAAGAATCTGGGCGTAAAACTCATCGTCATCATTGGCGTTCTTCTGCTGTTCATTTACGGAATTTTCGGAATTCCGAGCGGTCTCTCCGGTAGCGCACTACTGGCATCCCTGCAGAACCGCATTTCTCTTGGCTTGGATCTCAAAGGTGGGACCCACCTTATCCTGCAGGTGCAGGTGAACGACGCAGTAAACATCGACACTGATAACGCAATCCAGACCCTGAAATCAGGGATGCGCAATGCCAAGATCAACTACACCGATCTCAGCAAGCCTGACCCGGCGAGTCGCCCTGACCAGATTGTTTTGAAGGGTGTGCCGCCCGAGGCGAGTTCAGATCTCCGCACCATCGTCCAAGACCGCCTTCCCGAGTACGATCTCACTTCAGGCGCGAACAATACCTACACGGTCACCATGAAGCCGACTAATCTGACCGACCTGAAGAACCGTGCGGTACAGCAGGCCATCGAAACCATTCGCAATCGCATCGACCAGTTGGGCGTCAGTGAGCCCATGATCGAAGAACACGGAGTGGGTGATTATCAGATTCTGGTCCAGTTGCCGGGAATTGACGATCCCGCGCGGGTCAAGCAGGTCATGCAGTCGACTGCAATGCTCGAAATCCGCCAGGTGATGGGCGGCCCATATCCCAGCCAGGAGGCCGCGCTTCAGGACAAAGGCGGCGTCATGCCCGAGGATTCAATGCTGATGCCGGGAAAGACCGCCCCAGACGGCAGCCAGACTTGGTATTTTGTCTCTCGTATTCCTGCTGTTACCGGCAAAGACTTGCGAGGCGCCGAGCCGTCGCGCGATCAGAATGGCCAACCGGCTGTAGGTTTCACTCTTACCGCTGAGGGCGGACGCAAGTTTTTCGCCTTCACCTCCGCACACGTGAAAGACCTGCTGGGGGTGGTCCTGGACGGCAAAGTCCAGAGCGTTGCCACTATCAATGAGCCAATTCACGACCAGGGAATTATTTCTGGCCGCTTCACCGATCAGGAAGTCAAAGATCAAGCCATGGTGCTGCGCTCGGGCGCTCTGCCTGCCGGGATCAAGTACCTTGAAGAGCGGACCGTGGGACCATCGCTCGGGACCGATTCGATTCGCGCCGGGGTTCGCGCTGCCGTAATCGGCATGTCCGCGGTCCTGGTCTTCATGCTTATTTACTACCGCGCCGCGGGTATCAATGCTGACGTGGCGCTGATTCTAAACTTGGTCATCCTGCTTGGTTTTCTGGGCTTCACTGGCGCTACGCTGACTTTGCCGGGAATTGCGGGAGTGATTCTAACCGTCGGTATGGGCGTCGACTCCAATGTGCTGATCTTCGAGCGCATTCGCGAAGAGCTGCGTAATGGCAAAACGCCACCATCGGCGGTCGAGCAGGGTTTCGGACATGCCTGGATCACCATTGTGGACACGCACGTGACCACCATCGTTTCGGCCATCATTTTGTTTCTGTTCGGCAGCGGCCCGGTGAAAGGCTTCGCCGTGACGCTGAGTTTCGGTTTGTTTGCTAATTTATTTACCGCAGTTTTTGTGTCGCGGGTAATTTTCGACTGGGTGCTGAGCCGCAAGCGTGTAGGCGAAGCGCTAAGTATTTAAGATTTCAAGGTTTCGCAAGTTCAAGGTTTCAACGTCGCATGGCGAGCGTCAACTCTGTTCTTGAACTGTTGAAACTTTGAAACCTTGAAACATTGAAACCTGAGGTTAGCGTGGAATTTTTTCGTAATCCGAATATCAACTTTCTTAGCAAGAAATGGTACTTCATTGCCTTCTCGCTGGTTTTCAGCGTGGCGGGGGTTCTCTCCATGGTGTTCTGGCACGGCATTCCATTGGGCATTGATTTCCGCGGCGGCACTCTGGTTTATGTGAAGTACTCGCATACGCCGGACGACAATGCCGTGCGCGCGCAAATGGATCGCGCAGGGCTGCACAACGTTCGCATTCAACGTTTCGGCACTATCGCCAACAACGAGATTCTGATCGATCTTCCGTTGCAGGAAACCACTGAGCAGGCGCTCGACCAGGGCAAGAATCAAATCATCAATGCCTTGCAAACCAATGTCCCGAACGGCAAACCCGACCTCAACAACACCAGCGCATTGTCGCTATCGGCGTACTTAATGCAAAAAGACCCGCTACATCTGGGCACCGACGCGCAACAGCGCTACTCGGCAATCGCCCAGTCGATTGTCAATTTTCGCGACAAGACCAAGGGCGGCGTGCTGGCCAACTTTGACGAATTAAAGGGAGTTGCTGAACCCGCCGTGCTGTCTTCAATTCAGCAGGATTTCTTTTTGTCCGATTTCGGTGTCTATCAAGTAGAGATCGTTGGTCCGCAAGTAGGGGCTCAATTGCGTAGGCAAGCTATATTGGCGACGTTATATTCATTGGCAGGAATGCTCATTTATCTAGCCTTCCGCTTTGAATTCATTTATGGCGTGGCCGCTGTGATCACCGTTTTTCACGATACCCTGATCACCGTCGGCGCTTTCTCGTTGACCAATAAACCTATATCGCTCACAGTGATAGCTGCCATCCTGACCTTGATCGGCTACTCCAACAATGACACCATTGTCGTATTCGACCGCATTCGAGAGAACCTGAAGCTCATGCGGCGCGAAAAGCTGTCCGATGTCGTAAACCGCAGTATCAATCAAACTTTAAGTCGGACCATCTTGACAGCGGGTTTAACATTTCTGACTGTGCTTGCTTTGTACCTTTTTGGGGGCGAAGTATTGCATGGGTTCTCCTTTGCCCTGGTAATCGGCATCTTAATCGGGACTTATTCGTCGATTGCCATTGCCGCCCCGATTCTTGTGGCGTATCAGGATTGGCGTTCAGGCCGTGACAAGCCCTCAGCCATGCTTCCTGCGGGTGGCGGTCGTCGTGAAAAAGTAAGAGCCAAGGCTTAGGCTCTGCCCTTCTAGCCACGAAGGCTGCAGCCCTGGTCGGCAGCTCTGTTTGACATATTTACGTTGTTCGCTCAGTTGGTTGTGCGGCTCTGCTTTCCGGCTTTTTGACCGGAAACAGCTCTGGGTGTCGCAATCTTGGGGTCAGACGGACGAAAGCTCTGCCGTGCCGGTGCATCAAAAGGTCTCGAAACTCGGGAGCAAATGTGCGATGTCTGGTGTCTAAATCACCGTAGACCTGTGCTGGGAGAAAACCTATGTTTGAGGATAGCCTGATTGAATCAGGTGGAAAACTAAGAACCGCACGTGGAAGAACGACCACCTTCTCCTTTATTTTGGAGGCCGTCATCATTGGAATCATGGTCCTGATTCCCTTGATCTTCACTGAGGCATTGCCACACGCGCAATTGATGATGTCCCTGGTTGCGCCTCCGCCTCCACCTCCTCCGCCCCCGCCTCCGGCGGCAGTTCACGTAGTGAAACAAGTCCAGACTGATATCGTCAACGGGCAGCTGCGTACCCCCACCAAGATTCCAAAGAAGGTCGAAATCATTAAGGAAGAGGAAGCCCCACCTCCATCCATGGGTGTGGTCGGCGGCGTTCCCGGCGGTGTTCCGGGTGGTCAGATGAATGGCGTGATCGGCGGAATTATCAGTAACGCGCCCATGGCCGTTCCCAAGGTGGCGACGCCGCAACGTGTCCGGGTTTCGCAAGGAGTTACTCAGGGCATGGTGCTGCGTAAAGTGCAGCCGGTCTACCCTCCGCTGGCGCGTACCGCCCGGGTGCAAGGAAGCGTGGTATTAGCTGCGATTATCGGCAAAGACGGTTCGATTCAGAACCTGCACGTTTTGAGTGGACATCCGCTGTTGCAGCAAGCCGCGCTCGATGCGGTGAAACAGTGGAAATATCGTCCTTATATTTTGAACGGTGAGCCGGTCGAAGTTGACACCCAGGTGACGGTGAACTTCACTCTTTCCGGCGGATAGACGAACGGTTGTACTTGGACTGCGGAGATCGTCCACATTGCGGACGATCTTTTCGCGTCGAAATGATTGAGCAAGGTATTCGTTCCAATAATTGTAAGCATCTGAATTTGTGAAGGCTAAGATCCTGAGGAGGAGAAGCAACTCATGTTTGCAGCTCATGCAGCAACACACCTGGTAACGCATTTTTCAACCACCGCCACTTGGCTACTTCAAGAGGCGGCCGCACCGCAATGGGACCCGATCTCTCTGTGGAAACAGATGGGATGGGTGGCCCGCGCCGTGGTCTTCATTCTGTTCATCATGTCCGGCTGGTCGTTCGGCGTGATGATCGACCGATGGATGGCGTTTAGCGCGGCCCGTAAGCAGTCCCGGGCCTTTGCTCCAGCAGTGGCAGGCGCGCTGCGGGACGGCAAGATCGACGAAGCGATTAAGGTTGCGGAACGCAATAAGAAAAGCCATCTGGCGAAGGTTGTCACCGCTGGCCTGATGGAGTTCCGTGCTCATCAGGAAAGCGCTGATATTCCGGGTGAAACCATTGAAGCTTCCAAGCGCGCTCTCGAGCGCACCGAAGCCATCGTTCACGCCGAACTGAAACGCGGCTTGGGCGGGTTGGCCACCATTGGTTCAACCGCTCCCTTCGTCGGCCTCTTCGGCACCGTGATGGGCATTTTGAACGCCTTCAAGGGAATCGCTGCGGAGCACGCCACCGGTCTGGCTGCAGTCGCCGGCGGTATCGCTGAAGCTCTGGTCACCACCGCTTTCGGATTGCTGGTCGCAATCCCGGCCGTGATGATGTTTAACTACTTAACCGGGCGTGTGGAAGCGTTCGATGTGGAGATGGACAACTCATCGAGCGAACTGATCGATTACTTCCTGAAGCGCCGCGCCGTGCGGAGATAGGTTGTGGGGCGACGGGCGTCTCGCCCGTCGAACACGGACGAGACGTCCGTGCCCCATGGTTCATAATGAGTTGCTAAGGTCCCGGCTGGAGTCAAACTCCCGCCGGGCCTGCCTCCGAACGCAATCGCGCTGAAGTAAGGACGGGAGAAACAGTAATGGCACTTTCATTAAGAGACGAAGGGGCCAAGGTCAATTCCAACATCAACGTGACTCCCATGGTGGATGTCATGCTGGTGCTGCTGATCATCTTTATGGTGATCACGCCCATGTTGCAGAAGGGCGTCACCGTTGACCTTGCCAAAGTCAATAACCCACAGCAGATGCCGGACGCCGACAAGGAAGACGCGCTCATCGTCGCAGTCATGCGAAATGGCGACGTGTTCTTCGGCAACGACCGCATTCAACCCGATCAGTTGACCAACAAGATCAAAGATCGCATCACCAACAAGGTCAACAAAACCGTTTACCTTCGCGCTGATGCGCGCGCCAAATATAAATCCGTCGTCGACGTAGTGGATAACGTCCGCGCTGCGGGTGTTGACGATCTTGGCTTATTGACTGATCAGAAGAAACAGACCGGCACTCCGGGTTCGCCAACATCACCAACCCCCGGCGCCAGCGGGTCTGAATAGATTTCGAGGGAGCTTCCTATGGCAATGTCACTGGGTGGTGGAAAGGGTGGGCCGAGCGCTGACATTAACGTCACGCCTCTCATCGATGTATTGCTGGTGCTGCTGATCATCTTCATGGTGATCACGCCGCTTACGCCTAAGGGCCTGGATGCGCTTGTGCCGCAGCCCCCGCCGCCGAACCAGCCTAAAAATCAGCAGCCCGATCGCACGATCGTGGTTCAGGTCATCGATAAAGGGCCAGGCCAGACTCCGGGCGTCAAAATCAACCAGGATGACACCACTTGGAATGATTTACAGACCCGGTTGACCGACATCTTCAAGACGCGCGCTGAAAAAGTAATGTTCGTGAAAGGTGATGACAACATCCCCTTCGCGGATGTCGCCAATGTCATCGACATTGCGCATGCTTCCGGCGTGGATAAAGTCGGTCTCATTACTGCCAAAATCGAGGCTGGCGGCTAATTCGCTAGTGTGGGGCGGGTGCCCTCACCCGCCCGGCGGAGCAACGCTCCGCTCATCGGCGAGCCATTTCACCTGCCGGGACGAGGGAATCCGGGCCTGCGCACACATCTTTCAATTGTGTTATCGTATGCGGCTGGAAATTGGGACAGGTTTCTGCGAGGGAGAAAAACATTCATGAAGGTAAGTTTAAGACTTGTGGTGCTGTTGGCAGTGGCTGCGCTCGCACTATCAACCGCCGGCTGCGACAAGCTTCGTGCCCGCGATCAGCTCAATAAAGGCGTCGCTTCCTATAAGAACGCCCGCTATGAGCAGGCCATTGAGCACTTTAAAAATGCCGTGGCCCTCGATCCCGCTCTTCTGAATGCCAAGCTGTATCTGGCCGCCGCCTATGTAGCACAATACATCCCCGGCGTGGACTCACCCGACAACCTCGCCAACGCAAATGGCGCCATTGACCAGTACAAAGCCGTTTTGGCGCAGGACCCGAAAAATGTAAACAGCATTAAGGGAATCGCCGGCCTGTCGCTGCAGATGAAAAAATTCGACGACGCTCGCTCTTATTACAAAAAAGCAATCGACCTCGATCAGAACGATCCCGAGGCTTATTACTCGATCGGCGTCATCGACTGGACCATGGCGTTCCAGCCTCGCATGGAAGAGCGCGCGAAATTAGGCCTTCGTCCCGACGAGCCGCTGAAAGACAAAAAAGTTTGCGCCAAGCTGCGTGCCGATGCTGAACCAATTATTCAGGACGGAATCGACAACTTGAACAAGGCCCTTTCGCTGCGTCAGGACTACGACGATGCCATGGCTTACATGAACTTGATCTACCGCGAAAAGGCCGACCGCGAGTGCGACGAACCAGAGCAGCGCGCCGCCGATCTTAAAGCCGCCGACGACTGGGTAGACAAAGCCATGGCTGCCAAAAAGGCCAAGGCAGAAAAAGCCGCGAACAGCCCACAAGGCATAACTGTCGACCAATCAAAATAGCATCACGCATTGATCCTGAAAAAATTGATAATTTGACTGTGGGGAGACGGGCGCCTCGCTCGTCTTTTTTTTTCACGAGTGTCACCCCTAACGGACGCGCTTGGCGCGTCGGAGAGGGACCTTACGATGCGTCGCCGCCACCACCAGCGTGGATTACTACTACGGTCCAACCTCAATCCTGCACACCAAAATATTCGGCCCAAATTTTCGCGGAGCCGGGCACCCATATTTCCCCAGTATTTCCTGAAAGTCCGGCTCTCGATCGACGATAAACCCAGCCTGAAACAACCATATCTCTCGTCCACGTAAAGGCTCACTGATCAGCGTCCGCACTTGCATTGGGAACGTATCCGCCCGAAACACCCAAAGCCGGGGCAGCAAAGAAGCTGACTCATACTCCCCACATTGCGACACGTAAAAATATCCCGCCAACTGCCCGGAGTGAGTTATATCCGCCCCGCAAACGTAATAGCTTAAAAGCAGCCCGCTCTCATAATCCGTAAGCACAATCGATCCTGGGGGTGCGGACCCTCGCAGATAAGCCACAGCCTGCTGCATAAATTTCCTTTTCTGATTTTCCGGTCGAATGTACGATCCTGCGGGTACCACGGTGAAGTTGCAGATGGCCAGCACAATCGCAATCGCCAAAGGCCGTGCCCACCGCCTAAAGGGTCGCCATCGCGCAACCGCAAAAGCAATGGCCGACATAGCAAAGATTGCCAGATAAGAATCATGCCGCGTCCCCCCATACGGATAAGCTCCAACCAAAGCCGCGGCGCAATTTATCACGAATGGCAGCAGCAGCAGAATCCCAATGTGTCGTCCGCTGGGACGGCAACCCCGACCGCCGGAATCTCGACTCCGCAGCAATACCACAATCCCGACCACAAACAACAACAGGCCCAGCGCCGAAACCGCTCCCTCGCTGAACAAGAAATGAAACACACGTACATTCGCTCGCGCGAGAAAAGCAAACACGTTCTCCTGTCCCGGATGAAACAACGAACCCCGCAGATATGACTGCGCCACATCCTGCGTCAGCGCGCGATGACGAATAACCGAAATATGCGTCTTCCACAAAAACACAGCGATCGCGACGCAGCCAGCCTGAGTGACAGCCCACGTCACTACTAACCGCACTTTTGGCCGAATGTCCGCGATCCGAATCAACCCATACACCGCAAGACTGGCGGCAAAAATCATGCCAGCATAATGCGTGAGCAGCGCCAGATACAAAGTCATCGCTGACGCCAGCATCAGTCCCGGCGCCCCCCCCATCAAAGCGCGGTCCAGCAAGTACAACGTCGCCGCCATGAAGCAAAGCAACAACGCATACTGCCGCACTTCTGTCGAGGTGTAAATCAGCGCCGGCGAAAACAAAAACAGGCTCATCGCAGTCAGGCCCGTCGTACGATCCGCGACATCTCGCAACCACGCATAAAGAAACCATCCAGCCGCCGTGCCCGCGATGACCGAAGGCAGTCGCAGAAAAAACTCTGTATGCGAAATCATCCCCCAGTAGTGCAGAAAAATAATCAGCAACGGCGGATGCGCAGTTCCTAGACTGGCGCGATATGCCCCCGGCAAGGTCGGCTGCATAGCCAATAGATAATGCATGGCCTCATCGGCATTCAGAAACTTGGAATATGCCCCGATCAGCCGTGCCAGCAGTCCCGCCAAAACCAGCAGCAGTGGCGCTGCCCGTAACAATGCTTGTCCCCACCCGCGCGGCGGAGCTGAAATTGACTTCTCACTGGCGATCATGGGAAAGAATGCTTATAGTACGAAGTTCTGTTTCATTAGGCCAGAACTTCGGCTTAACCCAGTGAGCATCGAAGTCGCGTGCGCAAACTCTTCAAAAAAATCCTGATCGCGAACCGTGGCGAGATTGCCGTAAGGCTTATTCGCGCCTGCCACGAGCTCGGAATTTCGGCAGCATCCGTCTACTCAGAGCCAGACCGCGCCGCATTACATGTTTTGAAGGCCGACGAAGCCTATGCCATCGGCCCCGCCGCTGCCGCCGAATCTTATCTGAATATCGAGCGCATTCTGGAAGCCGCAAAACGCTGCGGCGCCGAAGCCATCCATCCGGGCTACGGCTTTCTCTCCGAAAACGCCGCATTGGCCAAAGCTTGCGGCGATGCCGGCATCAAGTTCATCGGCCCGAGTCCCGCGTCAATCGACCTCATGGGATCGAAGACCCGCGCCCGGCAGCAAATGGAAAAGGCCGGTGTGCCCTTCGTTCCCGGAACTTCACGCGGCCTGGAGTCAGTAGCCAAAGCCCACGAACTGGCTGCGAAGTTTGGGTATCCGGTCATGCTGAAAGCCGCAGCCGGCGGCGGCGGCAAAGGCATGCGACTGGTGGCCACCGAATCTGAATTGGCTTCGAGCCTTGAAGCCGCGCGAAGCGAGGCGCAGCGCGCCTTTGGTAGTGACGAAGTTTATCTCGAAAAAGCCATTACTGACCCGCGCCACATTGAAATGCAGATTCTTGCCGACGAGCACGGCAACTGCGTTTATCTCGGAGAGCGCGAATGCTCTATCCAGCGCCGTCACCAGAAGGTGCTTGAAGAATGTCCTTCTCCGGCAGTCACTCCGGAAATGCGCCGCCGCATGGGTGAAACCGCTGTCCAGGCGGCCAAAGCCGCCAATTACAGCAATGCCGGAACTATTGAATTCCTGGCCGATTCCCGCAGCAATTTTTATTTCTTGGAAATGAACACACGTTTGCAGGTCGAGCATCCCATCACCGAACTCGTCACTGGGCTCGATCTCGTCCACTTGCAAATTCGCATCGCCGCCGGCGAGAAGCTGCCGTTCACGCAAGAAGACATTCAGCTTCGCGGGCATGCCATCGAGTGCCGCGTATACGCCGAAGATCCCGACAACAATTTTTTCCCCAGCCCAGGTCGGATCTCGTCCTCGATTGAGCCCTCCGGCCCGGGGATTCGCCTCGACAGCGGGATTTATCCCGGATGGAATGTCGGCACCGACTACGATCCCCTGCTCTCGAAACTAGTCTCGTATGGCGCGGACCGCGATCAGGCGATTGCCCGCATCCGTCGCGCTATCGGCGAGTATGTGATCACCGGCGTGAAAACAAATCTCTCATTATTCCGCCGCATTCTCACCGATCCAGATTTTCTCGCCGGTAAGACCGACACCGGTTATCTGTCGCGGCTCTTTAGTAAATCGCCGCCGGAACCCCACGGGCACCAAAGAGAAATTGCCGTCATCGCGGCTGCAATCTATTCTGCTCTCGATCTCACCAATGGGAAACGCACTCCCGCAAAGGACCCTGTCCCTTCGCAATGGAAACACGCCGCCCGTGCCGAGGCAATGGAATAGCCGCATGAACACTTACGAAATCAGTGTCGGCGGGAAAACTTACAAAGTGGAATTACAGCCAGCTGCCACTGCGCACAATCCGAATGCAGAATTGAAGTATCGGGTTCTACTCGATGCACGTGAAATCAACGTCAGTTGCGCCCGCACCAACGAAGGCTCGCTGTCCCTCATCGTGAATGGCGAATCTTTCGACGTTCACTGCAAAGCCAACGCCGAAGCCATACAGGTCTACCTGCGCGGAGCAACCTACGAATGCGTGGTCAGTGATCCTCGCTCGCTGCGCACGCGAAAAAAAATCGGCCTGGCCGATTCAGGTGAGCAAAAGCTGACCGCATCCATGCCCGGCAAAGTTGTCAGAATAATTTCCCAGGTGGGCGATCAGATTAAAGCCGGGCAGGGAATCCTGGTCATTGAAGCCATGAAGATGCAGAACGAAGTGCGTTCGCCGAAAGACGGGCAACTGAAGAAATTACTGGTGCGTCAGGGCGCGAACGTCATCGCCGGAGAAGTGCTGGCCGTAATCGAATGACCCTCTAAGAATCAGTGTCCCGCACCGCCAGCCGCGAGCACCTGTTGCGCAAAGTAATTATCGATCTTTGCCTGATTGCGCATCACTTCGTAGTAGGCGGTCTTCAGAAGTTGTTCCCTGCGGTCCTGCAACTGCTGCCGTATTTCCTGCTTCACGTGCTGATCTGAAAGCTCCCGCACCCCTGCCGGCTCAACCGAAATCAATTTCACAATCTGGAACCCGGCAACCTGTCTGTTCGCAGGGTTTGCCAGAGGAATGACGGGCGTGAATTGCCCCGGCTTCAACTTCATTACGTCATCGCGCGTGGTCATGTCGGTTTGCTTCAATGCTGACTCCGGCACGATTCCGATGTCCCCACCATTCGCGGATGTCGCGTTATCCTCTGAATAAGTCGCAGCCAAAGTCGCAAAGTCCTCACCGGCCTGCAATCGCGCGAGCACACTATCGATCTTCCTGCGCGCATCGGGTTCGTTGCGCGCTTTGTTTGGGTCTCGCCCCTGCGGATCGGGGGAAGTGGTCACCAGAATATGCGCCAGGTGATATCGCGGCTCAATCAGGTTGAACTCGGACCTGTGCCCGTTGTAATAATCGGCTATGTCCTGGTCGGTGATGTTGATCTTCGACGTGATCTCTTTGTTGACGACCTTCTCTGCGGTCAATGACCGACGGATTTCGCGCTTGATGTCGTCAATCGTCAGTTTTCGTTCCTGCAATCGTTGGGTGAATTCCTGATCGGTATAGGGTGAGCGAATTTCTTTCAACCTGCGGTCCACTTCCTCGTCGGTAGCAAGCAGCCCCAGCTTGCCCGCGCGATGCATGAGGATTTGGTTCTCGATCAAGTTTTCCAGAATGCTCAAGCGCAGGCCGGTAGCTTGTTCATCGCTCAATGGCTGGTTTGATCCCGACGTTTGATTTTGGTAGTACTTCTCAACATCAGCGCGATAAATTTTTTCGCCATCCACAGTGGCAGCGACGTCGCTGCCTGGGTTCTTGGCGCAGGAAGTTGTAAGGGCTGCCAGCAATACTGGGATACACAACCAGCAGCTCTTCTCAAAATTAAATTTCAAATTTTCCCCGTTTTCGCGAACCTTTACCGGCCCTTTTGCCCCGGCTGGCCAGGCGCCGCCACCGGATGTACCGGTGCTGCTACTCCCGCTTGCTGCAGCGCGCTATCGAATACGGCGCGGAATTCTTCAGCCGTGCGTGCGCCGTTTACTGAGCGCCCATTCACAAACATGGTTGGCGTACCATCCACCCCCAGCGCTTCGCCTTCCTTCACTGACGCGGTCACCGTGTCGTCTTTTTGCGCCTTAACGCAGGCCTGCAACTTCGTCGTGTCCACATTGAACTTTGCGCCTTCAGTCAATGTGATGCGGTCGAGTGCCGCAAATTGCGCTTCGTGCCCTCTCTCAGAATTAACCACGTGCTGATTGCTGTGAATGTAGTCAGCAAAATCCCAATAGGCATCATTGTTCAGTGCGGCCAGGCAATTCGCGTCTACCGCAGCGTGAATCGCCCATGGATGGATTTCCGACAATGGAAAATCTTTGTAGATGAATGCCACCCGGTCGCCATATTCCTTCAGCAATTCCGGAAACAGCGTCTGATGAGCGCGCGAGCAGAATGGGCACTCGAAGTCATCGAAGTTCACAATTACAACCTTCGCGTTCGGATTGCCCCGCACCGGCCGCCCTTTAACGTCGATCTTTTTCATGTTCTCCGCATACGGATCTTTCGACATATCCATCCTGGTCATGCGGATCAGCGTCTTCTGGTCTTTTGAAAGCAGGAAATCAAATACCCTCTTATTGCCATCGCCTTCCAGAGTTACCGTGTAATCGTCATAATTCGGAAACTCGCTGTTGTGGGGCGCGGAGATGGTTACCTTCACCGAATCCGGAAGGTCATAATACGAACGGATCTGGCGTTCAATGCGCTGCGGAACGTCAGTGGAAGGCCCCTGAGCGGCAACACCAAGACAAGCCAGAAGCACGAAAAGTAGAGTGCGCTTGCACAGAATCAACAGAGACCGCCTAAAAGATTGAGTGTGGAAAGAGTGTTGAAAAAATTATCTCACAGCTGGAGAGTAGAATTTGTCCCCAAGCCGCGAAATCTGCCCGAATTCAGCAGATTTTAGCTACCCGGCGCGTCCAATTTGTTCGGGGGTAAGCAGCGCATTCATCGAACCAGATCGGAATCCCTCCAGGTCGAGGGTCACAAACTTGAATCCGAGCTTTTTGAAAATTCGGCTGAACTCGGCCGCCATGTCCGCCGTCAATGCGCGCGCCATTTCATCTCGCGCAATTTCTATGCGCGCAATATCTCCGTGATGCCGCACCCGAAACTGCCGGAATCCCAACTGCCGCAATGCATCCTCGCCTCGTTCCACCATGGCCAACGCTTCTGGCGTGACCTCGCGCCCATATTCGATTCGCGAGGAAAGGCAAGCCGATGCCGGTTTGTCCCAGATGCGCAGTCCGGCCTCGCGCGCCAGGCTGCGGATATCCTGTTTGCCCAGTCCGGCATTCAATAGCGGCGCCGCCACGTTGTGCTGTACTGCGGCCGCTTGCCCCGGACGGAAATCTCCTTTGTCATCTACGTTGATCCCATACGCGATCGCCTGAAAGTTGTTGGCCGCCGCAAACTCCGCCATCACGCTGAACAGTTCGTCCTTGCAGTGAAAGCAGCGCGACGAATCGTTCCGGACATACTCCGGCCGGCCCAGTTCCTGGGTGCGAATGATCTCGAGGGGAATTTTCTGCTCGCGCGCAAACTCGACCGCATCGTTAAGTTGATAACGCGCCAGGCTTGCCGAATCGGCAATGACGGCCAGCATCCCTTTTCCTAGTGCCCGATACGCGGCCCAGGCGAGAAACGCAGAGTCGATACCGCCTGAGTACGCAACCAAGACGCGCCCCAGCGCGCGAAGTTCATTGTCGAGCGCCTTTTGCTTTTCCGCCAATTCGGCTGAGATCGCCATGTCGATATGTTAAGCCAAGATCAAAACAGCCGTTCGCCGCGTCTTAGGTTTCCGAATGCTCCGACGTTAGCGAGCGAGAACGTGAATCTGTACTGGTTTTCGTTGCGCACCGACGCCAGCGCGAAACGCCGGTACTCTACATCCACGCCGCAACAGTCCCACTTGTAAGCCAGCTGTACCGCGCCATACTGCACCTGGCCAAGTTCCGCGTCGAATCCCAGGTTAGTTGCCCCGCTGAAGCCACGCTTGTTTGAGCTTCCATATCCAAGGACCGTCCGGAACTGGTTGAACTTTACAGCCACCGGGGCCACGCTGGTATTTGTGATTTCTTCGGGCACGTGCAGGAAAGCGTCCCCTGCCCCAACCGTGAATAGTCCAACATGGTAATTAAATAAAAACGTACTGGAGTTTACCCGGCCGGCAAGGAAGTCGTAATCCGCGTCCCATTCCAGATCGCTACTGCGAGTAGTTCCAATTCGCAGCCGCGAAATAAGCGGTGCAAGGTGCCGCGGTTCAGTCAAGAAAGCGATTCCGGTCAAATCCACCGTGCTGGTGAAAACGTTGCTTCTTCCCGGCACCAGCGCGCCCCCGAATGTCGGATCAAGAAAATATTTTTGCGCCAGCTCCCAGCTGACAATCTCCCGCGTGTCTGGTTGCTTCGCACAGCGCCGCAGCGACCCAGTTTGCGGTGACGTCTGCTGTAAGCTTGAACCTTGCCCATTCCTCGTGAGTGGCGTTCCACCGCGTTCCCAAGGGATATGACTCGGGGCCGGCGCTCCTCCGACGATCAATGCCGGCATGCTATCGGTTGGGCACTTCTCTTCGCGAGGCGATGTGCGCTTGGCGTAAAGCCGATTTACGATCGAATATTCCACCTCGTTGGTGTCACTCAAAATATCGCGTTCGTCAAAGCGCAGCACCCGGTCGAAATTGCTCACCCCTGTAACATAGTCGTACACAATCCTCGGTTCGACCACGTGTTTCCACTTGCGGCCCAAAATCTCGCGGTCGAAAATGCGGTCAATGGCCGGAGGCCGCAACTCTACCGACCCCTCGAGCGACCTGCGATTGAGATCATTTGATAACGCTGTCCCGACCTGGGTTAAGGCAGTGCCTCCGGTAGGCATCAACTGCTGAGTGTAGATCGTGTCCCGCAGCGCGAGCTCAGGCCGAAATGCCCAGCCTCGAAATAGTCGAGGTAGTGAAACCGCAGGACTCAGGTCAAACCGTCCTACCAGCGGCGCGGTCCTGAACTCCGGCTCGCTACGTGATAGACCTTCCGCGTCCGCATCGAAGCTCCCGTGGAACGGCGTGCGCCATAACTGTTGATCCACGCTCGCTATCTCTCCTCCGGGCGCGTGCAGAATCGTGATTACGTCGCCGGGCTTTGTGCTCTGAAAATCCTGATAACGGCTCATGGCTCCATTAATAAACACTCCACCTGTGGTGTTGGAAAGAAACGCCTGCGAGCGCACTTCCGAGTTCACCGCCTGCGCGAAAACGTCGCTGAACGCCAGCCGGAAAACATAGGAGCTGAGATAGTCGATATTCGCCACGCTGCGAAAATTATGGGTAAACTCGCCTTCCGTATTGAGCCGCACTTCCGTCCCGCCCTGCTTCGTAACGCACGGATTCAAGGCAGTGCACTGGTTAATACCGCGATCAAACACACTGTAGTACGTCAGGTCGGCGAACGAGTTATCCGTGGGACGGGCGCGGAATTCGGCATCCGGCGCCCATCCCCGCTTGGAAAAATATTCGGCTCCTGCCAAAACGTCCATGCTCCGGTTGATCGCCCAGAAAACTGACTCGCCCGCCGTGTTGCCGCGCGTCGAGGACCGTCCAATACTGGGAATCAAAAATCCCGACTCACGCGGATTCTTCTGCACCGGATGCGTCGCAAACGGAAAATATAGGATCGGAATGCCTTCCAGTCGAAAGTTGCTGTGGTAAATCGTCGCGTGCCCGCCTACTTCAATATTCACACGATGCGCCGCAAACTCCCACTTAGGCCGTGGTAGTTCGCACGTGGTCACGGTTCCGTCGGTTACTGCGTAGTGGTCCGGCCCGAGCTTTTCGACCACCCGCCCAGTAAAGAAAAATGGATTCGTGGTGGTAAACACAGTTCTCCGGCTCTTCAGTCGAAATCCCACGCTCCCAACCGCATCCTCAAATCGCCCGGTTTCCTCCTGCAAGTTATATTTCCCGCGCGCCGCCTCAATGTGCTCATTGTTTGGCCCGCCTTCGAGCAGCAGGTTGCCTTCAGCCTCAACTTCTCCGGTATCGGAATTGTAGGTCGCGCGGTCGGCGTGAATGGTGTAGGTACGATAATCGACCTTCACTTTGCCGCGAAGCTTATACACCGCCCCATCTTTTTCCTGCTCAATGGCTTCAATCGTGACCGGAACCCCGGCCTTGCTGGATGGCGCATTCGGCAGTGCCTGCCTGGGATTCGCCTCCGGACGCAACTGGCTGGTAACTAGCTGCGGCGCGAGTAGCAGATGACAAAGCACCGTGGTCGTGATAACCAATCGAAAGGGAAACATTTGCAGCGTACGAGAACATCGACTGAGCGTCGGCTTCTGCGCGAAGCCAGCAGCGTCATTGTCTGCGAAACGAACCGCCCGGCTGATGATCACCTTGCAGTATAGGCATGAACTCGCCCGAAACCCAATTCGATTCTTCGTCGCAGGAAACCTACTTCGACCCCGAAGTAATGGACACCAGCGAGCAGGAATTTTCCGCCAGCCTGGAAACTCACAATGGGCCAAGTTTTGTACTGGACTCACCAGATAGCTCGCCCCACCAAACGGAAATAGCAAATTTCACACAGAATGTGGAGCGACGGGCAACTCCCCCGTCAACCGACGACAAACAAGATGTGGGGGGACGGGCGTCTCGCCCGTCCAGTGCGGATGCGGAAGACCCAGCGATTGCTTCATCTAGAACTCAAGACAGTCCGGAAATCGTAGACGATGAACCGTCCCCATCCGATTGGCGCGACCAGGTCAGCGCCAAAGTGAAGCAGTACAAAACTCTGAAGCCACGTGCGGAACGCTACCCGTCGCTGCAATTGCAGTTCGACCCCGTTGTCCCCTGGAAATCCAACAAATCTGCTTTTACCGGCGATCGCGAAGAATTTCTCGCCTCACCGCAAACCGATTTTCCTTCTCCGACTCTCCAACCCGAGCCGCCGATCTCTTACCCCGTCTCGACCGAGGCGACCGCCCGCGTGCTCGAATTCCCGCGTCCCGGGATGCTTCCTTTTAATCGGGACGAACTCGCCGAACCAGTGATCGACCGTCCGCGCATTATCGAGGCTCCGGAACTCCTGCCACCTCCACCCGCGCTAGGCGGAATGCTGATCGAACCCATTCGCGATCCCGACACAACCCGCGAGCCTGGGGTCGACATGCCGTTGCAAACGTCACCGCTTTGCCGCCGCGTGTACGCCGGGATGATAGACGGTCTTCTCGTTGCGGGCGCGACCGCAATCTTCGGATACATGTTCCTGCGCTTCAATCCTCTTTTGCCACAATTACCCGTGACGGCTGAAGTCGCGGTCGCCCTGACTATGACCTTGTGGTTCGCATATCAAGCGGCGTTTCTCATCTTTTGTGGCACCACCCCTGGCCTGCGCGCCACCCGCCTAAACGTCGCCCGCTTCGATGGCGGTCCAGTTTCAAGAAATCTCCGTCGCTGGCGAATAATCGCATCAGCTCTCTCCTTTGTCTCTCTTGGCCTCGGGTACGCTTGGATCTACCTCGACGAAGACCAGCTCTCCTGGCACGACCGCATCACCAAAACCCATCTCGCACCCAAGAAATAGGCGTTCGCATTTATCCCCCGTTTTCGAGATTCATGGCTAATCCGTATCGGTACAACAATCGTCCTGACTGTGGCAATGGTGTTTCTGACGCTCGTAGCAGCCGAACGGTTTGGACATCAGATTGACATGTGGCCAACCAATCTTTGGATGATGTTTTGGATTATTGTCGCGCTTTTCCTCATCCTTATCGGGGTGTACCAGACAACTTTAAGTTGACAGTCCTAACTGCGCCGCTAAGTAATACGCCTTTCCTTCGTGAACCTTCGTGCCCTTCGTGGTCGATGCTTTTAAGTTTTCCTCTGTGGTAATGCTTTTGAACTTGGCGTGCGCCGCCATTTGCTAACATCTTCTCGTGCCTCAAACCGTCCGCGTAAGGTTCGCCCCATCGCCCACAGGCCATCTGCACGTCGGCAACGCCCGCACCGCGTTATTCAACTGGCTCTTCGCCCGCC
>DATNAF010000423.1:0-4385 GCA_035572845.1 Terriglobales bacterium | reverse complement strand
CCCTGTGCTCATCCTCTGGTCGAGATCATCCACTCACGGGCTGCGTCAGCGCCGGTCATCATATTCCCCAGCCGGAACGAGCCCGAATTAGAGGAGTCTGCCGATCTGGTGATTCCGCCGCTTACGCCTCCACAAGAGTGGCTGAAAGAAATCGCGGAGTTGATTGAGTGAAGTCGCGGCAGCGGACGCGGATCAAGGGGCGGATGTGGCGGCGCAAAAAGTGACTGAGGATTGATTGGGAAGAACAAATGCTTTGTGACCGTCGATACCAACTTGTTCTATTTGCCTCGAATATTTGAAGATAGTGGCGATCTCACAACCCGGGTGCTATAGGATAACGTCCAATAACGTCTGATCTATATGCACGTTCGCCAAGCACTCTGGGCCTGCACACTCCTGTTTCCCTCACTTCTCGCCGCAGGCCAGCAGCCGGCGGCACCTCAGCCTGCGCCTTCCATTATCGGCACCGTTACCGATATTCAGAATGAAGCCATTGCCGGGGCGGAGGTCACTCTGGAAGGGCCTGAGGTCTTCGATCGCGCCACCGCCAAAACCAGCGCACAGGGGTTCTTCACTTTTCCGAATCTTCGCCCCGCGACTTCCTATCGCATCATCGTCGCTGCCAAAGGGTTTGCGGACTGGACATCGCGAGAGCTTGTGCTGCAGCCGGGAACGCAGTTGGACCTTGGAGACATTCGGCTCAACATCGCCGTGGTCCAGACGACCGTCACCGCGGTGTCGGCTGAAACAATCGCCACCCAGCAGATTCATGCACAGGAACACCAGCGCGTCATCGGTATCTTTCCCAATTTTTTCGTCACCTATTCGCCTAACCCGGCGCCGCTTACTGCGAAGCTCAAGTTTCAGCTCGCGCTGCATGCTTCGATCGATCCGGTCACGTTCCTTTCCACCGCGGCGTTCGCCGGATTCGACCAGGCCGGGGATGTACCCGACTACCAGCAGGGAGCCCTTGGTTATGCGCAGCGTTTTGGGTCCGGATACGCCGACGCTGTCACCAACATCATGATCGGCGGCGCGGTTCTGCCTTCCCTCTTTCACCAAGACCCGCGCTATTTCTATAAAGGCACGGGGAGCATCAAATCGCGGATTCTTCACGCCGCCGCGTTTTCTGTTCTATGCAAGGGGGACAACGGACACTGGCAGCCAAACTACTCAAGTATCGGGGGGGACTTGGTGTCCGCGTCCATCTCCAATATTTATTACCCACCCAGCAATCGCGGCGCGGCACTCGTCTTCAACAACGCTCTGCTTGGCATGGCGGGACGGGTCGCCGATGATCTTGCGCAGGAGTTCGTGTTCAGGAAGTTCACAACACGAAAACACAAGTAGCGGCGAACCTCCAGTCCTATAATGGGAGCCGGAATTGCGGGCTTATTTCCTCGCTCGCATTCCGGACAAGTCTTCAGGAAAGGGATTTGCGATGAAGCGCCGTGCGCCATGGTATTCGCTGATTTTTGCGACGCTGACTTTCTGTTCCATTGTCACGCTGCACGCCCAGAGCATTGCTGAAAATCCCGCAGTAGTTGGGCCGGGATTTACCATCAGCGGAACCACCGTGAACGTGGTGGACGGCGCGGATACAGGAAACGTCTCCACGATTACAGTGACTCCCACCAACGGATTTACCGGCAGTGTGACTCTTTCCTCGGCCGTCACTTCTGCTCCTGCGAACTCCCAGCTTTTGCCTCCGCCAACCTTCAGCTTCGGCACGACCAGCCCGGTCATTATCACGGGCACGACCCCAAAATCCGGCTCCATGGCCGTCACCACGACTCCGTTCCTGTGGCCAACTTGTACGAACATCGGAGCAACCTCCTTTGGCGTTGGAGGAGCGGCACTCGCCTGCCTGCTCTTATTTGGAGTTCCTGCGCGGTGCCGCAAGTGGAGGGGGATTTCCCTGCTGGTGTTGTTGGCCACCATCTCTACCGGTATTATGGCCTGCGGTTCCGGCAACAAAATGGGTTGTATTATTCCCGCCGTTGTGAGGGGAGGAACCGCTCCGGGAGCCTACACCATCACCGTTACGGGCACGTCCGGCGATACGACCGCAACGGGAACCGTGACTCTCAACGTTACGCAAAACAAGCAGCCAGGCACCTAGCGCGCTTCCACCAGCACAGGAACTTTGGCTTCCGACTTTTGCCGCACGCGCAGGTTGTCAATGGCGTAGTCGATGAAGCGCGGCTCAAAGTGCGGCTGTTGGCCGGTGAAGCGGCATGTGGCCACCACCTGATCGGTGATGAACTTGGGATGATACGCCGCCAGTTCCAGCCCTTTTTCCTCGGTTATTTTATGAATGATGAGGTTCAGGATCTTGTCTGACAGCACAACATCCTGCTTCTGACATTCCCTCTGGAAAATTTCTTCGAAGAGTTCCAGACTGGGCGATCCTACTTCGATCTTGTAGGGCAGCCGACGCAGGAAGGCCGGATCCATGAGGTCTTCAGGATCCAGGTTGGTGGAGAAGATTACCAGTTCTTCAAATGGAATGCTGAAGCTTTTGCCGGTGTGCAGTTTGAGGTAGTCCACCCGGCTCTCCAGCGGGACGATCCAGCGGTTCAGCAGGTTGGTGGGGCTGACGAGCTGGCGTCCGAAATCGTCGATGAGGAAGCAGCCGCCCAGGGCCTTCATGTGCAGCGGGGCTTCGTAATAACGAGCGACCGTGTTGAATCGCAGGTCGAGCATTTCGAGCGTGAGTTCGCCCCCGGCAATTACGAATGGCCTGCGGCAAGGGACCCAGCGCATGTCAAAGGCCTCCTGCCGAAGCAGGTTCAGTTTGCCCATTTCCTTCAACTGTGCCGGACGGATGGGTACGTGCAGGCTGGGATCAAACACGCGGATAATCTGGCCTTCTACCAGCACCGCGTAGGGAATATAAATCACGTCATCGAATACGCCCGCAAACCGCTGTGCGACTGAGGTCTTTCCGTTCCCGGGAGGGCCGTAGAGCAGCATGGCCCGGCCCGAGTTCAGCGCGGGCCCCGCCTGCTCCACGATTCTTTCATCGAAGGACAGGTCGCGAATGGCTTCTTTGATCCGCTTGTAGCTAATGACTTCATTAGTAATTTTCTGCAGGCTGACACGGTCGCAAAATTCATCCAGTGTGACGGGAGCAGGACCGGCGTACCGGCCTTGCTGGAGAGCGTCAATCGCCCATCGTTTTCCCTGCTCAGTGAAGGCATAGCTCATCTCCGCGATGCTGCCTTCTTCGCGCGTGCCCAGAGTACGGAGAAGCTGGCGGTCCACCGCCATCTGCACCAGGTCCAGCACGATGTGGTAGGGGAGCCGGGTGGCGTCGACGAATTGCCGCACGCTTTCCAGACGGCCGGCGTAAATCAGCTTCATCAGGAGAGTGAGCAATTCTCCGGGATCGATGCCGGTGGCGGCAAGATTTCCCGGCTCCCCCGGCATACGATGCAGAAACTCATTGAGAGCCTCAGCGGAAAGCGCCCCCATGGCAACCAAATGGTCCCCAAGGCGACCTCCGCGATTTTCCTGTGCAGCAAGCCCCTTTGCTACCTGCTCTACTGTTACCAGGTGGGCCCGAACCAGCAAGTCTCCCAATTGCATGCGTACCATACTAAGGTCTCCGGGGAGCAGCGCATCCCACTTTCTCCGGAAGGAATCATCGTCTACAACAGCTTCCTTCTTGAGCTAGTTCCAATTTTGGACACAGCGCGGCCCCTAGAGGCCCGCAAAGTTCGGTTTTTTGGCAGATTCGGAGTGCTGAACGCCGGTTTGGCTATGCCGATTTCCCCCTGCCTGCGACTCTCCAGCGATCTATCACGCGATTGCCGGATGCGACGTATACCTCATCCTGGAGGTTGATGCAGGGGCAGATATGGTTGGGGATAACTCTGAGCCGGTCTCCCAGACGTACTTGTGAGTCCCCGGGAATGGCGAGATGTCCGTGCTCTTCAGAAAGATTCTCGATCGTGCACTCGGGATGGTCGGCGATGTACCCATAGTGCTTTCGCTTGCCGGCATGCAAAGTATCGAAGGTGAGGGTCTTGCTTCCGGCGTCAATGATTCCGCGGCCAGGCACGCTTGTGCTGACCACCGTAGTCAACACGGTAGCGGCGCAATCGGAAAAGCTTACGGACTCGGCATCCACGGTATTCCGGTCATTGAATACATAGGTGCCGGGGCGTATCTCGGTGACGCCGTGAAAGCGATGGCTCTCGAATGCGGCGGGTGTATTGCCGCCGCTCACCACGGGATAAGGGATTCCAGCGGAGTCGAGCAGCGAATACAGCCTGTCGAGCCGCTCATTCTCGCGCGCAATATCCTCCAAACGGGTGGCACGGGTGCCCACGACGTGACCGGGATAAACCGAAATGCCTTCCCAGCGAATGCCGGGCAAG